>JBDTEI010000065.1:0-14856 GCA_039922675.1 Microcoleus sp. | reverse complement strand
AAGACCGCTTTCAGCTTTTCTAATAGTTCCGCCGCAGTCAAAAACTGCTCCGGCTGGTTTGTTTCTAACACCACAAAGGTGTCTTCGTCATACAGTGACATAGTTTTAAAGGTTGAGGTTAATTTTTTCTAAAGTTTTGTTCGCTTAAGCTATCGAAAGTATAAACTCTTAATTACAATTTTCAGACCCCAGCTCGATCGTGTTAACATAGAACAACATCAGAATTCCTACCGGATTACCGTTATTAACTTAGTTATGAACCGAGTTGTCAACAAATCCGACACAGCATTTCTGAGCAAATTTGTCAAGTGCAAATTTGTCAAGTGTCAAATTGTCAAGAAATATTCGATCGGCTGTATCTAATTATAACTGGCACTATACATTCCCATGATCACATCTTCGACTTCAACCCCCGTGGCGCGCAAGCCCTCAAAATCAGAAGGTCTCAAAGAACGCAGCCACTATTTGCGAGAACCGATTGCGACTGAAATTTTACAAGAAACAACCCACTTCAGCGAAGAAGGGCTTCAAATTCTCAAATTTCACGGTTCGTACCAGCAAGACAACCGCGACAATCGAGTTAAAGGACAAGAAAAAGACTATCAGTTCATGCTCCGTACCCGCAATCCCGGCGGTTTCGTGCCTCCAGAACTATATCTTACCTTAGACAAGCTATCCGAAGAATACGGCAACCACACCCTCCGCGTCACAACGCGCCAAGGTTTCCAAGTGCACGGCGTGTTGAAGAAAAATCTTAAAGCAGTGTTTTCCTCAATTATACAAAATATGGGGTCAACCTTGGGAGCTTGCGGCGACTTGAACCGCAACGTCATGGCACCGCCAGCACCGTACAAAAATCGCCCAGAATACGAGTATGCTCTGAAATACGCCAACAATGTCGCCGATTTGCTGGCACCGCAAACCGGTGCTTATTACGAAATTTGGCTGGATGGCGAAAAGGCTGTTTCAGGCGAGGAAGACCCAACAGTCAAGGCGGCCAGACAGCGAAACGGTAACGGCACAATCTTTCACGACAAGGAAGAACCGATTTACGGCACCCATTATATGCCGCGCAAGTTCAAGTGTTCTGTTACTGTACCGGGAGACAATTCGGTTGATTTGTACTCTCAAGATTTGAGCTTGGTGGTAATTACAAATCAAGCTGGCGAGTTGCAAGGTTTTGATGTGTTTTCCGGCGGCGGTTTAGGACGCACTCACAATAAAGAAGAAACTTTTGCGCGACTTGCTGATGAGATTTGCTATGTTGCCAAGGATGATGTTTACGATTTGGTCAAGGCAATTGTCGCAACCCAAAGAGATTTTGGCGATCGCGCAGACAGACGACACGCGCGACTGAAATACCTGATTAACGACAAAGGCCTACAGTGGTTCCGGGCGAAGGTTGCTGAATATTTTGGCAAGCCGCTAGAAGCGTTTAAACCCCTGCCGGATTGGAAGTATTTGGATTTCTTGGGCTGGCACGAACAAGGCGACGGCAAGCTGTTTGTCGGTATTTCCGTAGACAATGGCCGAATTAAGGACGAAGGTTCGTTTCAGCTAAAAACGGCTTTGCGGGAAATCGTGCAGAAGTACAATGTGCCGATGCTGGTAACGCCGCACCAAAACGTTTTGATTTACGATATTTCGCCAGATTTCAAACAGGAAATTCAGGGAATACTCGATCGCTGCGGCATTCAGCGGGAAACGGCGATCGACCCCTTGGTGCGTTATTCTATGGCTTGTCCGGCATTCCCGACTTGCGGGCTGGCGATTACGGAGTCCGAGCGCGTGATGCCCAGCATTTTAGAGCGGATTCGGGCGAGTTTGACCAAAGTTGGCTTAGAAGACGAGCATTTTGTGGTGCGGATGACTGGTTGCCCCAATGGATGCGCCCGCCCTTATATGGCAGAATTGGGGTTTGTCGGGAGTTCGCCGGAATCCTACCAGATTTGGCTGGGCGGTTCTCCTTCACAAACGCGGCTGGCCAAACCTATTGAAGAAAAGCTGCACGTCAATGATTTTGAAGCTTTTCTGGAGCCAATTTTTGTTTATTTCAAGCAAAAACGGCAAAAGAGCGAGAGTTTTGGCAATTTTTGCGATCGCGTCGGGTTAGAATCTATCCGTCAATTTGTAACCAATCACCAATCTGCTGACTCGATGACAACTGAGATTAATGATTTAGCTGTTACGTCTAGTAACGACGATGAAAACGAGACTGCCACTGCTGGCGGTGGCAAAGTCCGCCGTCGAATCAGCGTCCGCGATGAAATCTACAACGAGCTCAAAGAAGAAGCCGCCCGTCAGGGCAAGCCAATCACGCAGCTAGCTACAGAGGCTATTTCCACTTATTTGAAGAAGATTAAGGAGGAAGCATAAGCCCATTCTCGATTTCGATCGCATCAGATAAACCTCACACAAAATTAATATAAAGGCAAAGCATTTGCAGAAAAAATTAGATTTTCAACATAAATCTGGTTGTAAATGCTTTGCCTTTAAACTTGCCAACAAAAAACCGATCCCTTCTCCTCCTCTCTTCCTCTGCGTTCTCTGCGCTCTCTGCGGTTAAAGAAAAAAAATCTAATAGAAAAACGAATAATCCAAAATTAAATGCCCCAACTACAAAGATTAGCAGTTAATGCAGATCAAATTTGCGATCGCACAATCAACTTAACCCCCGAACAACAGCATTATTTACATCGCGTGTTGCGACTGAATCAGGGCGATAACTTTATTGCAATGGATGGCAGAGGACATTGGTGGTCAGCAATTCTAGAAGTACGGGAAACCGGGTTATTTGCCTCGATAACAGAGGAAATTGCCGTTAACAGGGAGCTTCCGGTCGAAGTAACTTTGATCGCCGCTTTGCCCAAGGGAAACGCCTTTGACGAGGTTGTCAGGCAGGCGACAGAGTTGGGGGTGGCTAGTCTTGTGCCGGTGACGAGCGATCGCACTTTGCTCAAACCAAGTGCTCAAAAGGTCGATCGCTGGAGAAGGATTGCTGCGGAGGCGGCGGAACAGTCGGAACGTCAAATTGTACCAGCGGTTTATGAGCCTGTTTCCTTTGATTTAGCTGTCAAAGATTGCAGTCAAAAACATCGATTTATTTGTGTTGCTCGCGGGGAAAATCGGCATTTGTGGGATTGTTTGAGCGGTTTGGAACCCCCCCAGCCCCCCTTGCTAAGGGGGGAGCCAGAAGTGGAGCAAAAAAGGGGAGAATTATCGATCGCGATTGCTGTTGGCCCGGAGGGCGGCTGGACTGATGGAGAAGTGGAAAGGGCGATCGAGTTTGGTTTTGAACCTGTTGCTTTGGGAAGTAGAATCTTGAGGGCGGTAACTGCACCGATTGTGGCTTTATCTTTGGTGGGAGCCGCTTTTGAAAAGCGCCCATCCCCAAAAAAAATTACCTGAGATGCTAGATATCCTAAACAAAGCTAAAATGTCAATGACTCATTAGGAATAAAACTAAAATGTTAAAATCAGTAAAGGGTATATATCGAGACGGCAAAGTTGTGTTATTGGAAACTCCAGCCGACTTAACTGAAGGGAAAGTGATTGTTACTTTTCTCGCCGAATCAGGGTTGGTAGAGCTGCAATCTCGCGGTATCGATCGGCAACAAGCAGGAGATTTACGGGTAAGGTTGAGCAGATTTACAGAGGATTGGGAACAACCGGAAATGGATGCTTACGATGATTTATAGGCGCGGTGATGTAGTGCTAGTTCTGTTTCCCAATGCAGATTTGCGTACTGCGAAGCGCCGCCCCGTTTTGATAGTCCAAGCCGATCGTCTCGGGACTAATTTAGGGCAAACTATTACAGCAATGATTACTAGCAATTTAGCCCGCGCCAAACACCCAAGTCGCGTTTTTGTTTCCCTAGCAACACCGGAAGGGCAGCAAACACGATTGTTAGCTGACTCGGTAATCATGACAGACAATCTGGTAACGCTTTTAGAAGTTGAAATCGATCGCAAAATTGGTATTTGGTCAAATATGGCCGCAGTAGATGCAGCTATCAAGCATACTTTAGCAATCTGATAAACAGGGCATCTATCGCAAAATCTAAAAATAATCTTTAAATTCATTGAATCAAATCAGTCTTGTGTTATTAAAATTCGTAAAATAGGTTAACGGCTAATGAAAATTAATATATGGAAAAGTCGATCGATCTTTTGGTCGATCGCACTTGTAACAGTTTTAGCTACAACATCAGTTTTTGCACAATCTGGGCGCTCTGTGATTGCTCAACAGATTAATTGCGATCGCCCGCAAGGAGATGTGGAAGTCAGAGCTTGTACTCGCTTTAGGTACGAAACCTCGGACAAACGGCTGAATGAGGTTTACAAGCAACTGGTTGCTAAATTGAGTGGCGAAGAGCGATCGCTCCTTGTGGAAGCACAATTAGGGTGGATTAAGTTGCGAGACAATAACTGCGAATTTGAAACCTATAGAAGTCGTGGCGGTACTGGCCATTCCGGTTTTCTCAATGAATGTTTGGATCGCATGACAAAAGCCCGCACTGCGGAGTTGGAAAAGTATTGAAATCGGTTTGATTTGCTTTAATGGCGATCGAGTTCAACCCGCCTCGGCTATTCGTATTCCAGCCAGATTTGGCAACTTTATGTAAAGTTTTGTAAGAAACTCGATGCTTCGCATAAATAGAGCGGAAAGAGGCTGAAAGACAGAGAAATATACATATATACAGACTTTGGAGTATTGCTGTTGCGGTTCAGCAAGGTTAAGGCTTCGTAGCAGCAAGGCATTTTAGGAAATAGAGAGGAAATTTTATGAAAGGGATCTCGATTTTTAATGCAGTCGTAGGCTTAGTCATTGTTGGATTTACGTCTTCGCCAGTGTTTGCAGAGTCAAAAGGGGCGATCGAAGTAACACGAACTCTGATAGCTCAACAACAGTATATTTGCGAAAACGCTACAACTAACATAGAGATTAACAGGTGTCTGCGCTTAAGGTACGACGCCTCGGACAAACGACTGAACCAGGTTTACAAACAACTGATGTCTAAATTGAGCCGCCAACAGCGATCGACACTGATCAAAATACAGCGACAATGGATTAAGTCACGGGATCAAGACTGCAATCTTGAAGTTTCAATAAATCGAGGTGGTACTGGTTATAGCGGTTTTCTTAATCAATGTTTTGAAAGAAAAACCACACAACGCACCGCTGAATTACAAAGTCGTTTAGAAAAGAGATAAAACAGGAAGTACACCGTGCAAATAGTTGGTGTTTATGGCGATGTTTGACGAAGACAAAACTTAGACAGAAGCTGATGTAGGGTGCGCAGTGCGCACCTTCCCCCTTCAATTAGCGCATCAAACCAATTTTTATGTTAGTCCTGCGATCCTTTGAACGCTGACGAATCAACCTGATTTTGTGTTATAAAAGCTCGATCGCCCAAAATAACTAAAAAAATCATGACAATACGATCGCACATCCTACTCAGCACCAGCCTAGCAATCCTCAGTCTTTGCTGCTTACCCATTTTAGCCCAACCCGCGCAGACACTGCAAAACCTACCAGACGGCCAATATTTTTATGGAGAAGTACCATTCGCCAACCGCATCGCAACTCAATATATGATTTTCCAGAAAACAGGTGAAAGCTTCACAGCCTTTGAATACCGAAACAATACCAGCGACAATAGCTGTTTGAAAGGTATAATTAGTCAGAACACTTTTAATATTCAAACAATAGCATCTCCTCCCACTCCCAATCGAGGTTACGATCGCCATAAATGGGAATTCTCCTCCGGGAAACCCTTCGATTTCAGTAAATGGCACCAACTCAACATCAGCCAACTACCTGATTTTGGCGAAAACAAACTCGCAGAATGTATCCGCGTATTCACTAAAATTCCTGACCAGAAGTAATAGAAGCAAGTATTATGAAAACTCTCCCCTTTACCATCACCCTCATTTCAGCATCATTTATAACCGCCATCACACCAACAGTCTTGGGCCAACCGCAGCCACCGGCCAAAGAAATCTACATCGATAAAAATTGCCGCCCCAACCAACAACTACCCCAACTTGAAAGATACACTATCTTTTTCAGAAACGAATTCACAACTAAGGGTCAAAAATATTTATTCTACAGCGCCCGCTATCAAGATGGAGGCGTGACTCTATGTATATCAAAACCCAATTTTAACCAACCAAAACCTTTAAATCAACCCAAAATACAAGCCAACTTTATTGATAAAATAGTCCGAGATACCAAAAATAAAACTGCTTTTATCATCACAGTCAGAGAAGGAAATGGTTTTGATACACCCATGACAAATTATGGCTTAGATTTCAGTAATGTCGATCGACCAAAACTCACATCCCTGTCCCTCCTACAGCAACGCGGAACCCTCAAAGACGGCGACCCCAGCCTTCCCAACGGCAGCTTGTACCGCGAACACAGCTTCCAAGGACGTGCAAATCAATCCGTCACCATCGACCTCAAAAGCAGGTCATTCAACCATTTCATTACACTGATCTCTGCCAGCGGCGATAAAATTGTAGATATCAAAGCTGTTCGCGTTAATGACAGAGAATCCCAAATCACCGTAAAATTGCCCAGTAACGGCACTTACAAAATAGTTGTTCAAGGACTCGATCGCACCAGCAAAGGTTCCTACACCCTAAGCATTAATTCCAATCAACTTTAACAAAAACTCTCTACACATCCGCGTTCATCCGCGTTCATCTGCGGTTACAAAATCCAAATCTTAATTTTGCCAAAAGCCCAAAATCAAACACTAACATCAAAGCCAAAGTTGTTAACCACTGGCGGAACCCACCAAACATCAGCCAAGATAGAAACACACCCATTCCCGCAACCGCCATGACAGACATCAACCAAATAGCCGCCTCCCTAGAAAGCCAAGACTACAAACAAGCAGCCCAACTCATCAAACAACTGCAAAAAGAATCCCCCGAAAATCCCTGGGTAAAATACTACATCGCCCGCTACTACGAACTCACCAACAACCTCGACAAAGCCCAAACAACCTACAAACAAATACTGCGCGAAATCACCGCCCCCAAAATCGTCTCCCAGGCCCGCCAAGGCATTCAACGCATTGAAACCGCACAACAAAACCGACGCCAACAAGCAATCGAAACCACCAAAAACGACCCCAGCAGCCTCGAACCCGGACTCCTCATCCTGGAACCCGTGAGTCCCGAAGACAAACCCGCAGCCGTACAAAATATCAGCAGAATCTTCAACATCGACGCCTACACAACCCGGATGCAAATCCAAAGTCGCGGCTGGAGACTCTACAAAACCGGCCCCATCGCCGAACTCCGAATTTACGGCCAAGAACTCCTCAAAGCCGGCATTCCTGTATTTTGGACAACCCTAGCCGACATTAAAAAAATCCAAATCTTCCGAGTACAAAACTTCCAGTCTCTCTCTTCTCCAGCCGTTGTTTGCAAAGATCATCTAAATCGACTCGGTTCTATAGAATTTAACTGGTCAGAAGTCAGCCAAAGAGTAGAAGGTTTGTTGCCGATGTTCATGGAAATCATGGACTACTCGCCCAACCGCAGAACCGATCAATTTCGCCACAAAGAAATTACCCAAGATTACGCTCAAATCTGCGACTTGCACATTCCCAGCCGCAACTGTATTCTGCGAATTTGCGACCAAAGTTACGAATTTCAACAAGGCGTTGACTTCACCCAAATTTCAGCAACTAGCGCAGCTTCACCGAACCCGAAAAACAAAACATCCAGAGTCAAAAAATCCCCACAAATACCTCAAAGTACCACCAGAATTAACTGGAATCACTTGCTGGAAATATTTGACCAACAGCTTGACGTTACAGTGTGGTCTGAATTTACTTTCTTTGCGGAGACAGTCCTCGATTACACGCAGATGTTAAGCAAGATTGAATCTCATGTAGAGGTCGATCGCAAATCCGAAACTCCTTGGGATCCGGCGTTCCAGCTATACAGCGGATTAGCCTTTCTCAAAAATTCAGGAAATAGGGAACAAAAAAAGAGTTAAAAATTCAAAATGAGCAATGACATTTTGAATTTTTTAACCCCAGCATTTGCAATTCTCAAATACCCAATTCCCTATTACCAATTCTCAATTTCCTACTTCATTTTAACCTGACGGGCCATTTCCCGGAAATTGTTCATGCTCGGGCCTGGGCTGCGACGAGTTCCTGTCGGTGTCGGCATTAAATTATTAGGAGCAAAAGTCAGAATTGGTTCAGCTTGACTCGACACTTTGCCGTTAGTTGCAGCAGCCGGTACCTTGGCGGGCTCGGAAGTCTTAGCAGGAACGCTAGCGACTGGTTCCTTTTCTTTCTTAGACTTTTTCTCTACCTTAGCCTTCTTAGCCGGTTCAGACTTGCCTGACTTAACAGCCTCAACTTTTGCAGGTACGGCCGCAACAGCATCTCCTACCTTCGCAACAGCATCCTCTACCTTCGCAACAGCAGCCCCTACCTTTGCAGGTACAGCCTCTACCTTCGCAACAGCAGCCTCTACCTTCGTAGGTGCAACCTTAGGGGGTTCCTTCGCAGGTGCAACCTTAGCGGGTTCCTTCGCCGAAGATTCACCCAAATCCATGAAATATTCAGATTTTTTCAAGCCCAACAGTCCGGCGAAAAAACCGAAAATACCGCCGAAGAAATTTTTGATAAAACCAAACATTCGACTTACTCCTTTTGTTCTTTTAGAGAAATTTGTACAAGTTTGTCAACAAAGTTAGAATACGAGGTAAGGCAATTTTTGTCTACATTTCTTAATCAATATTAACATTGTTTGATTAAAAATGTAGAGCTTCTAGTAATTTTTACTCAGTAATGCCAGTCTTAACTTTGCACTTATTTACGATTATCTCAGAATTTATGACTTATTTCCTAATTTGCGCGAGATACCTCCATCCGATTTGCTAGCTGTCCCACTAGGGGTCAAACTCCCTAGGGGAGTGATTTATGCTGTAATCGGCAAGCAATTTTCTTTTCAAATGAACAGTTCGCTCGATCGCAATCCCGTCATCTTGATCCACGGCATCTGGGACACAAAGGCTATTTTCAGCAAAATGTCTGCCCGCCTCACCGAACTCGGATGGTGTGTCTACAGCCTTAACCTCACCCCCAACGACGGCAGCCTCGGCCTCGACTCCCTAGCCAAGCAACTCGCAGACTACATTTCTGAGACGTTTGATCCAGAACAGGCGATCGACATAGTAGGCTACAGCATGGGAGGCATCGTCAGTCGCTACTACGTCCAGCGACTCGGAGGAATTAACCGAGTTCAGCGTTTCATCACCATATCTTCCCCTCACAAAGGAACCCTCACCGCCTATTCCCTACCTCTACCAGGATACCTAGATATGCGCCCCGATAGCGGCTTGCTGCGCGATTTGAATCAAGATGTGATCATGCTTAAACGCATAAACTTTACATCAATGTGGACGCCATTTGACATCATGATTGTACCGTCGAGCAGCTCCCAAATGCCAGTAGGTAAACACATTAAACTCAATGTAATGCTGCACCGCCAAATGGTGACTGAACCCCAAAGTATTAACGCATTAGTAGAAGAACTAAAAGCACCGATTACAAATAAAATTATCACTTAAAAATGAATAGCAATTTCAGCCTTAACCCAGTCTTGCTAATTCACGGAATTTTCAGAAAGTCTGGAATTTTCCACAAAATGTCTGCCTACCTCAGAGATTTAGGTTGGTCAGTCTACACCCTGGATCTCTCGCCCCACTGGGGCAACGCCAGCATCGACGAATTAGCCCAACAAATGGCAGACTATATAGACAAAAACTTCAAGCGACAACAGCCTTTAGATATAGTAGGATTGAGCATGGGCGGTTTAGTAACTCGCTATTACCTGCAAAGGTTAGGCGGAATTAACCGAGTCCAGCGCTTTATTGCTATATCTTCCCCTCATAGCGGTACTTGGACAGCTTACACTCTCTGGGGAAAAGGCTGCATCCAAATGCGTCCGAATAGTGAGTTTCTGGAAGATTTAAATCGAGATGCTGCGTTGTTAGAAAAGCTGAATTTTACTTCGATTTGGACAGATTGGGATTTCATCATTGTGCCAGCTTCTAGTTCCCAAATATCGGCGGCAAAAGAAGTAAAATTGTCAGTCTTTGCCCATGCTATGATGGCGAGGCATGACCGCAGTTTAAAAGCGGTGGCTGAAGCACTTTCAGAACCTTTAAATATGGATAAATAGGTTGCTTCTCTCTTCTCTTCCTCTGCGTTCTCTGCGTTCTCTGCGGTTAAATCATTCCAAAACAATCAAACTGTATCGCCAACTTCAGCGTATTCGCTCAGCCCAAAAATTGCTTCAGCTTCGCAGTAATACTTGAACTCCAGTATATTGTGGAAAGGGTCTTCTAAGAAGAAAGTGCGGTGCTCTGTAGGCAAACCGACAAATCGCCTTCTTGGTTCTTGATAGAAATTCAAGTTGTTTTGGTGGGCTTTTTCTAACAACCCTTCCCAGTCAGCTTCCTTCGTAAAAATTAACCCAAAATGCCGGGGATATATGCCTTGCTGAGAGGTCAAAGGTTCGCGGCTGACGTGGGCGACAATTTGATGGCCGCACAAACCCATAATCGCAGAATTCGGCGATTCGCGACCTAATTGGCAGCCGAGTCCGTCTACGTAGAAGGCTTTGGTTTGGGCAATATCTGTCACGGGGAAGGCAAGATGAAATAAGACTTGGTTCATGGAGGTACTAGATGCAGAATTCAGAATTGTTCTTTAATTATTTATCTTGGTCTAATCCTTGGTTGGTGGCGATCGCCCTGAATACATTTTTACTCGCGATCGCCACACTTGCTCCCAAAAAATTGCTTACTCCGGCTGGACAACTCCACGGTTGGCTGCTGGGTGTCATCATCTGGGGCAGTTTGGGATGGCAAGGCTATGCTGTGGTCATGTTCTACTTTCTCGTGGGATCTGGAGTTACCCGCATTGGCAAAGCCCAAAAAGAAGCTGAAGGCATAGCTGAAAAGCGATCGGGCGCCCGAGGCCCGGAAAATGTCTGGGGTTCGGCTTTAACCGCTGCTATTTGTGCTATGGGAGTTTTGGGATTATCTATTTTCGCAGAGACAGGCGGTATTTTTGGAGACACTGGCAAGATGCCTGTGCCACAAGATTTGATTTCCCTGTTGTTGCTGGGCTATGCGGCGAGTTTTTGCACCAAACTTTCCGATACCTGCGCTAGCGAAATCGGCAAAGCTTACGGGAAGCATACGTTTTTGATTACTACCTTGCAGCCTGTACCTAGGGGTACGGAAGGGGCGGTAAGTTTGGAAGGAACGATCGCAGGTATTGTCGGCTCGATTCTGATGGCGCTTGTTAGTTGGGCTGTCGGTGTCATTGACTTGACAGGAATTCTGGTTTGTGTTGTTGCAGCTTTTATTGCTACGAACATCGAGAGTGTAATTGGCGCTACGGTGCAATCACAGTTTGAGTGGCTGACCAATGAGGTAGTAAATTTTTTTAATACGCTCATCGGAGCGATCGCAGCGATCGTCCTAGCCTCAGTCTGGAAAGCTTTTTTAGCTTAGTTAACCCTAGACGCAATCTGACCCAAGAAACCGGGTTTTTTACCACAATTCAAAGCATTAATGCAATGTTTTCGGAAAAAACCCGGTTTCTGCGCCCAATTAGTAATTAATCATTACCCATTAGTTTCAAGCAATCAACTAATGACCAATGACTAATATTCGCGAGCGTCCCCGCTCGCACTCTTGACAACTGACAACTGACTAACCACATTAATCGTCGTCTTTGGGCCCAAAAACCATTTGTACAATCATCGTTGGTTCGCCCCGTTTGTGATAGCGATCGGCCCAATTACGAATAATTTCATCTAATTCCTCAACAGCCTGTTCTAGCCGTTCCGGCGGAACATCCAAAGTCTCCATAACTCGCATCACCTTCGGTTGCTTTTCCGCCCAGTCCTTCATCAGCCGGAAATATCTAGCGGTATCCTCGACCATCGTAAACGTGCGCTCTTCCTGCTCTGCCGGAGAGTAAGTAGCGCGGGTGAGGGCATAAAAAGGCATTCCCCAAGGAGAATCAATGCGAGTCACTGTTCCGGAATAGATCAAGCGGCGCTTGATGTGTTCTGCTAGAGCTTCGCTTAAAGGCATTCGCCTTTCTGGAGACATTTCTTCTTGAGATCGCCTATGCAGAAACTCGATCAACTCCATAAACTGAAAAGAATTGATCAGTTGAGCGTCAGGCGGATTAGGAGGAATCTTGCCTTCGAGATATTTTTTTTCATCAGCAGTCAAACTGTTTCCCGGAATCCGAGGGCGTCCCGGAACCCAAGCATACTGTTCCAGCCAGACATAAGGAAACTGAATCAAATATCTAGGTTCTTGGGAACCCAACATTTTCAGCAATTTTCCCGTAGTCAGAGCTTCCCTGACTTCCTCGACGATCACTTTCACCCGTTTAGGCTCAATGTGATGCAAGTGTCCGGTCATCCGCAGGTTGTTTTCCTGCTCCATATAGGTCATGTAAATGGCACACTTAGCCGCCGTTGCGGCCGCGTCTAGAAACGCCCCGTGCCTGTGCCCACTGGTTCTCATGGCGCTAAACGCCAGATATAGCATGATCTGATCCATTGCACTGGGGCTCAGGCTTTTGACCAAATCTAAAGAGTCATTTTTCATCACAATCCCCGAAATAGCCAAACTAGGAGGGATCTTACGATCCTCCATTAAATTATTGCAAGAGCGCCGAATCAAGCATAGCCGACAGTCGCCGGAAAGCTTGCCACCTACCCTAATATTCAGGCAGGTTAATTTTCCTGATGTCACTGGGGCATTGGCTTAAAGGCGATCGACACCGAATAAGTGGTTCTTATTGGCCCATTTAAGTCCAGTGCTGCACCCTCTGCATTCAGGGTGTACTTATATATAAGTTAGTTATCGCACGTTAATTATAGTGCAGCCGTTGAAAATTCAACCCCACCGGCGGGGGGAAAAGGTAAAGAACTATTGCGATCGGAGGAATTTGAGGCGGCTCCGAGAGGGGGGAGAATGAGAGCGTTTTCAATACAAAACCGCCACCTACTAGAATTTATCTCTAAGTAGATGGCAGGTTGCAGTTTATATTGTGACATTTATTACAAAAAAGATATCCTACGGAGTATCAATAAAAAGTGCAGTTTCCTGACGAATCTGACAAACTATAAATCCCAGAAAATCAGATCGATCTACAGGGGCGGCCTCGAAACCAGCCTCGAAACAAGTCAGTTGCGGAACTAGCTTTCTGCCCAGGCAATTAAAATTATTGTAGTGCTCCAGTGTCAGCGCTGGGTTCCATAAAATCATACCGTCCGCCACCTCTGCGGGGAGCGCGATCTCCTCTTTGTTGAGTTTGCGCTGACAACATATATTCAGTATATTGAGCGGTGGAAGTTTCTAGCTGTTTGACTGGGGATTCTATGGATAGAGCGGCGGTAGCACTCAAGCTAAGGCCCAACAGACTGAGTAAAGCAATTGCAGTGTAGTTTTTCATGGGTAGTATCCGTGTCAGTGTCTATTTAGAGATACGGACTTTCCCCTTGCTAATCAGGATTGATTTCCCTGAAATTTCCAGACTATCCAAAAAACATGATGCGAGAATTATTTAATCTTTCAAATTGTGTCACCCAATAGACCTCTTGCAAAAATCGGAAAACGCCCTGAAATTATCTGCGTTTATCTGTGTTTATCTGTCTGATATCTGCGGTTTCTGTATCAATCAAAGACTTATGCAAGAGGTATAATGTAAATTTTAGTAGCCTAACTTGACAGGGTGAAAAGTATCTTAAGCCTTGAACATACAAAACCGCCAAATATCGCAAGAGTAAATCTCTCGATAGATGGCGGTTGCAGCTTGATATGCTATCATTTTTTACACTGAAAAATATTCTAATGACTGTCAACAAGAAGTGCATTTACCAGACGAACGTGACTTTCCTAGAATCCCAGAAAATCAGATCGATCTAAACGGGCGGCCGAAACCCACTTATTTGCAGAACTTCCTTTTCTCCCATCCCATTAAAATGCTGGTATGTAATGTGTGTAAAGATCGGGCTGAGTAAACTCTCTGCGTCCGCTGCCTCTTTCTGGCAAACGATCGCCTTTGTGTTGTTGAGTTTGCGCCAAGAACATATAATCAGCGGCGGCAATTACGGGTAGTTCCACTAGGGATTCAAAATATCGAGCAGCGCTGGCACCCAAGGTAATGCCCAATAGGCTCAGTAAAGCAATTGCAGTGTAGGTGTGCATGGGTAGTATCCGTGTCAGTGTCTATTACCTGATACAGACTTGCCCCGATCGATCAGGATAGATTTCTGGCAATTTTCGGAACTTTGCAAAAAACCTCACCCATTCAATGCTACTGCTCCTGCCAGCAGCCAATCACCAGAAAAATTTAGCTTACCCCATACTGTCAGAGGCTTTTCGGTTTTACAACTCTCTAAAAATCTGTCGGTTTCCGAGTCCAAAGTCACGAGTTGCCAAGTTTGACCGACTAAGGATGCGGGACTTGTCAGCGTTAGCGTCCAGTCTTGTGCGCCCAGACGGCGGAAAATGCCTGAAAATTCGCTCTCGGTATTTGCTGTTTGACTGCTGGGATTTACACAGAAACTCGGTTCAAATGTCAAGGTTCTGGGTTCAAATACAGAACTTTCGCCCAGAAATCCGGTTTCGGGATAGTTTTTGACAGATAAAGGACATTCGCCAGTGGCGGGATATGCTTGAGGTCGATCGAGATAATAGCGCTGCCGATCGAGCCAATCCGATCGCTCCAGTGTCAAATTAAATAAAGGAACAACCGCCGCCCTCGCCTCAGAATCT
>JBDTEI010000064.1:0-9510 GCA_039922675.1 Microcoleus sp. | reverse complement strand
AGGTTTCTGTCGCCACTTGGGCATTTTGAGCCGTTTGGTCGCCCGCCTGCAATTTCCGAATGATTTGAGCAATTTCTGATTTTGCCGTACCAATTGCCTCATTTACTGCCACTTCCTGAGCTATTTTTAGTTCTCGTTCCCGCTCTTGCAAAGCCGCTGCTTTTTGAGAAACTTCTCTGTGCAGTTTTTCGGTTTGGTGCAGCAGTTGAGTGGCTTCTCTGGCTTTGGTTTCCTGTTTTCGGCGCTGCGCTTCGAGTCCGGCGATGACTTGGTTGACATCAGCCGAAGCACCCCCGACATGGGTTTGAGCTTCTTCAACTATGGATGCTAGCAAACCGAGTCTTTTAGCAATAGTCAGGGCGTTGGAACGTCCGGGAATTCCCCACAGCAAGCGATAGGTTGGCTGCATGGAACTGTCGTCAAATTCTACTGAGGCATTTTCAAAGCGGGCGTCTTGATATTTGAGGGCTTTGAGTTCGCCAAAGTGGGTAGTTGCGATTGTTAGTAGGGAATGTTGGGCGAGATATTGCAATAGGGCGATCGCCAATGCGCTACCTTCTGAGGGGTCTGTTCCCGCTCCTACTTCGTCTAACAAAACTAAAGATTTGGGCATGGGGCATGGGGCATGGGGCACTTGTGCTGAGCTTGTACTGAGCTCCGTTGAAGTGTGTAGCCGAAGTATGGGGGCTGGGGAATTTGTACTGAGCGTATTTGTATGGAGAGAATCCGAAGTAGCCGAAGTATTCGGAATTGGGACGTTTGAATTTTCTGCCTTTTCAGGCTGCAATTTATTACTTAAAACTGCTAAAATGCGGCTGATGCGGCGGATGTGACCGGAGAAAGTAGACAAACTTTGCTGCAAAGATTGTTCGTCACCAATATCAGCAAGAATGTTGTCGAACCAAGGCAATTCTACGGGTTCGCGGGCGGCAACAAACATTCCGGCTTTCGCCATTAAAGCAGCCAATCCCAAGGTTTTGAGGGTGACTGTTTTGCCGCCGGTGTTGGGGCCGGTGATGGCGACGACGCGGATGTCCGGCCTGATGGTTAAATCGACCGGTACGACTGCGAAGCCTTGTTCGTGCTTTTGCTGCCAAACTAATAAAGGATGGCGCAATTGGCGGAGGGTAATTGGCGATCGCAGATTGGAAATTAATACTTGGCTGGTTTCTGCTGGTTCCTCATCTGAATTTTTCTCATCTAAATTTACTGTATTTTTTGGTGCTAATTCTGGCTCTCCCAATTCGATAAATTTCGGCGGATTTGCTTCCAGCCAATAACCGTAGCGCGCTTTAGCCGCAGCTAAATCTAAAGTTGTTACTACCACTACCAATCTGTCTAAATCTGGTTTGACTGCTCCGACTTGCTCGGTGAGGGCGCGGCGGACTGTTTCTTCTTCGGCTTGTTCTTGCCGGAGCAACTGCCGCATTTGGTTGTTAAGATTGACTGTGTTGTGGGGTTCTACGTAAAGCGTCGCGCCACTGGCCGAGGAGTCGTGAACGATGCCCGGTATGGCATCTTTTTGGGGAGCTTTTACTGGAATCACAAAGCGCGAGCTTCTTTGGGTAATTACCTGTTCTTGAACGGCGTTGGATTGGCGCTGCAAAATTCCTTGCAATATTTGATAAATGCGATCGCGCAACTGTCGCATTTGCAGTCGAATTCCTGCTAATTTAGGAGTGGCTCGATCGGCTACTTGAGCGCGATCGTCTATACAGCGATGGATTTCTTGCTCGATTTCGGGATAAGTCCGCAATTGAGATGCTAGTTCTTTGAGCGTCGGCACATCGGGCGCAGAGTCAATTATCCGGCGCAATTGTCTCGCCCCGGCGAGGGTTGTAGCAATTGCCAGCAATTCTTCGCCACTGAGCAAACCTTGAAGTTCGGCTCGTTGGAGGGAAGTGCCGATGTCTTGGATGCCTTCAAAACTCAAAGCACCGCCAGCGCGGCTCTCTAACTGGTAAGATTCCTGAGTTTGGGCGAGCAATTCTGCTGTTTGAACTTGAGTTTCTGGGATTTGGAGGTCGAGGGCGGCGGCGACGCCGAGTTTGGTAGCGGCGAAGGTAGCCAAGTGCTGACACAGGCGCGGCCATTCTAATAGTTCTAGTGTTTCGGATTGAATCAAAGTTGAGCTGGTGTTGGTGATTGGCATTCTCAGACGCAGACCGAGAAGGTGAATTTGACGGTACTATTAATTGATTTTAAAGTTTTTTGATTGTTTCCGGGCGTAACTTCAGAAAGTATCTAGGATAGTTGTCAGGAGTCTGAAGCCAAAAAGCTGTTACCTAAAGCCAATTAAAAAGGCAAGAATTTGCTATTTTGCGAGGCGCGTCTAAAATTATACCTGCTACCGAGCTATTTTTGCCTTTGAGGGAGCTGGAATCTGCTGTTTTTTTGGGGATTGAACTATTTGGGAATTTTAAATATGTCCGCGCAATTCTGGCGGTTGTATCCTAAAGGGTAAATTGTGGAGCTGGTGTTATGGCAAAGATTCTGACGATCGCCGATGATATAACTTTTGAAGTCGTGCAAGAGTTACTAGCGAGGGAGGGACATCAGGTTAAAGTCGCTCCCGACGGCAAGGATGGTTTTGATTTGGCGAGGGAATTATACCCGGATGTGATAATTTGTGACGGGACTTCGCCTCAAATCAACTGGTTGGATGTGTGCCGGCTGCTGAAGGGCGATAGAGAATTGGGTGCAGCCTATTTTGTACTGCTGACAACACCCGAGCAATTGGCCGCGGTTGAAGAATTGGACGCGCTGGTGGACGATTTTCTGTTTAAACCCATAGTTAAGCAGGAATTGTTGGGGCGGGTGCGGGCGGGTGTGCGCGGGCACGAGTTGAGGCTGGAGTTGCCACGAATTCAGAAAGAATTGCAACTGTCGCGCGATCGAATGCTGGAAAGTGAAAAAATGTCTAGTTTGGGCGAATTAGTATCTGGGATTGCCCACGAAATTAACAACCCAATTACTTTTATTTACAGCAATCTCACTCACGTCCAAACTTACTCTGCCGATTTAATTGAACTGCTACGGTTGTATCAAAAGCAGCTCGTCAATCCCGGAGCAGAAATTCTGCAAAAACAGCAAGATATGGATGTAGATTTCGTACTCGACGATTTATTGAAAATTGTGAGTTCCATGCGCACCGGGAGCGATCGCATCCGCCAAATAATCTTGTCGGTACAGGATTTTTCCCGCAGCGATCGATCGGGCTGGCAGCTATTCGATATTTCCGACGGTTTAGAAAATACTCTGTTGTTGTTGCAGCACCGCTTGCCGGCCCGCGAGGGTAGGCGAGATATCAAGGTGATGAAGGAATACGGAAATTTGCCGCAAGTTGAGTGTTACGCGGGTCAGCTTAATCAAGCTTTTCTGAATATTATCAATCACGCGATCGATGCTTTGGAAGAGTCGAGTCAAGAATTGGATAAATCGGAATCAGTTAAATTTAAACCAGTGATTTTGATTAGCACTCAAGTAATCGATTCTCAGCGGATTGCTATTGAGATTGCTGATAACGATCTGGGAACCAGCGAAGAGATAGCAGCCCTATTTTCTGATTCATTTTTGATGGCGTCACCTGCGGAACACAGCAGCCCTTTGGGACTTGCTATCAGCTATCGGATAATTGTAGAGCAGCACAAAGGAGAGTTAAAGTGTTTTTCGGAACCGGGGAAAGGTACTAAATTTAGGATAGAGATTCCGCTGCGGCACAGTTGACAGTTGATAGTTAACAGTTGACAGTTGACAGTTGACAGTTGACAAAAGAAGGAAGAGGATTGAAGCAATGAATAGTCTTGTTTTAATTTCTCACTCAAAGGGTTCCGGCTTTTAACCAATTATTTCTGGTAAGATGGCGGATTAGGCTGGGGTATTTGTACAGGAATTACGTCTAGTTAGAAACCAGGTTTCTACGAAAATATGGTGTTTATTAACGAGAAACATACGAAGAAACCTGGTTTCTGAGGTTGGGGTGCTTCATTCAGTTGACAGTTGACAGTTAACAGTTGACAGTTACAGTTGACAACGACCTCTACCTAGAAAAAAGAGGATTGGAGTAATGAATAGTCTGATTTTAATTTCTCCCTAAAATGGAGAGGCTTTAAACCAATTCTTTTTGGCAATTCCTATTTTATTGAAAATAATGTAAAATTTTGTATATGAAATAACCCAAGTTCCCAAAAATAGACGATAGTTGATATTCAAGATATTTCAACAGTCCGCAAAAACAAGTTTAAATCAGGTAATAAAATGGTAGTAGCAGCACCTGTTCAATCCGGCAATCAGTCGATTTTTCAAGCTCGTTACGACAACTTTATCGGCGGTAAGTGGGTAGCACCGGTGAAGGGGAAATACTCGGAAAACCTTTCTCCAATTACGGGAAAATCAATTTGTCAAATCCCGCGATCGAGCGCCGAGGATGTAGAATTGGCGCTAGACGCGGCCCACAGCGCGAAAGACAAGTGGGGTAAGACTTCCCCAGCAGACAGGGCGCGGGTTATGCACAAAATAGCCGATCGCATGGAAGAAAACCTCGATCGCCTCGCCATCGCCGAAACCTGGGACAACGGTAAACCAATTCGCGAAACCCGCCTCGCAGACATACCACTGGCGATCGACCATTTCCGCTACTTTGCAAGCTGCATCCGAGCCCAAGAAGGGTCGATCGGCGAACTCGACGGCACAACAGTCGCCTACCACTTCCACGAACCCCTAGGCGTGATCGGACAAATCATCCCCTGGAACTTCCCAATCCTCATGGCTGCGTGGAAACTCGCCCCAGCCCTCGCCGCCGGTAACTGCGTTGTCCTCAAACCCGCAGGCCCCACCCCCGCCTCAATCTTGGTACTGATGGAAATCATCGCCGATTTAGTACCAGATGGCGTCATCAACATTGTTAACGGGCCCGGCGCCGAAATCGGCAAAACCCTCGCCACCAGCCCCCGCATTGCCAAAGTAGCCTTCACTGGCGAAACAACTACGGGCCGGCTGATCATGCAGTACGCATCCCAAAACGTCATCCCGGTAACGCTAGAATTAGGCGGAAAATCCCCCAACATTTTCTTTGAGGATGTCTGCGCCCAAGATGACGATTTTCTAGACAAAGCAGTCGAAGGCTTTGTGATGTTTGCTTTCAATCAAGGCGAAGTTTGCACTTGTCCCTCGCGGGCGTTAATTCAGGAGTCAATCTACGATCGATTTATGGAAAGGGCGATCGATCGCATCCGCAAAATCAAACAAGACAACCCCCTAGATCCGACAACCGCCCTCGGCGCCCAAGTCTCCATCAACCAGATGGAAAAAATCGCCGAATACGTCAAAATTGGGCATGAAGAAGGCGCAGAATGCCTGATTGGCGGCGAAAGAAACATCTTGTCTGGCGACTTACAATACGGCTATTATTTCCAGCCGACAGTCTTCAAAGGAAACAACAAAATGCGAATTTTCCAAGAAGAAATCTTCGGCCCAGTATTAGCAGTCACCACCTTCAAAGACGAAGCCGAAGCCTTAGAAATTGCCAACGATACTCTGTACGGTTTAGGTGCAGGACTTTGGACTCGCGATATCAACACCGCCTACCGTATGGGCCGCGCCGTTCAAGCAGGTCGCGTATGGACAAACTGCTATCATTTGTATCCCGCCCACGCAGCCTTCGGCGGCTACAAATCATCAGGTATCGGTCGCGAAAATCACAAAATGATGTTAGATCATTACCAACAAACCAAGAACTTATTAGTCAGCTACAGCCCCAAAGCTTTAGGTTTCTTCTAACTTAGATCAAATCCCCTACAACTGGAATTGATCTAATTCATCTGCGTTTATTTGTGTTTATCTGTCCTCATCTGCGGTTAAAAAAAGAGAATTTCTCGGACCGCAGATGACAAGGGATTGACGCAGATTCACGCAGATGTTGAGAAGAGATATGAATAATTCCGATGAATATCGGATTGGATATCATTAGTTGTCAGTTATTAGGAAAAAATAAGAGAAAAGAATAAAAAACTTTTCTTCTTCCATCTTCCATCTTCCATCTTCCTTCTCAAATGCCAACAATCCCCAAAGTCACCGCCACAGAAGCTGCTTTAAAATTAATTAACTACCTCAAAACACAGCACGGAGAATTGATGTTTCACCAATCCGGCGGCTGCTGCGACGGTAGTTCTCCCATGTGCTATCCCAACGGGGAATTGATCGTCGGCGATGGCGATTTATTGCTAGGAAAAATCGGCGGTTGTCCCTTTTATATTGCAGCGCAGCAATACGAACATTGGCAGAAAACGCAGTTAATTATTGATGTAGCATCCGGGCCCGGAGGCAGCGATTTTTCCCTAGAAGGGCCGGATGGAGAGCGTTTTATTACTCGTTCTCGCTTGTTTGTCAATGCTGATTAACTCTGTTTAGTTGCTCGAAAGCCTAGGGTTTCCTGGCCCGCATCCCAGGCGATCGCACTCTACAACTTCTAGGGATATTATAGGTGCGTCGCTGCGAGAAAAGTCGCTTTTTATTTGGGGCTTGATCGCAGGCGACGCACCCTACGAATGTCGTTTAGCGGCGACCAATTTTCTGACTAATTTTTCGGCTGCTGCGTTGATCTTCGTGGACAATTGGGAGTCTTTCGGTTTGAAAATTTTCCAGCGCTTCGGGAATGTTCGCACTGTCTGCGAGATGTTTTGCTAAATACAGACCATCTTCCCAACCGGAAGTCATTCCTCTAGCGCGTGTGGAACTTTTGGCGTGGGCTGCATCTCCTATTAAGAGTACACGACCATCATAGATTTTTGGTAGGGGGTCAATGTCATAGGAAAAACGACAGACAATATTTTCTAGAGGCGTTGATTCTATGAGTTTTCGCGCATCATCTGGGAGTTTTGCTAATTCTTTGGGAGGAATGGTAATATTGGTAGGTTGCAGTTTTCCGATTTCGGAGTCGGTGCGTTCTTTTTCAATAAAGAAACCCCAATGAGTGCGACCTCCACCAATGTGAAAGTAATTGGCATAAATTCCTCGACCGCGTACATACACAAAAAAGTTTCCTTCTGGACAGAAGCTGCTATCTTCGACTATTCCTCGCCATACGACATCGCCTAAATAAAATAGTTCTACGTTGGGAACTATAAATTGACGAACTTTTGAGACAATGCCATCGGCACCAATTAATAGATCGCCTTCCCATTTCGTGCCATCTTTAAAGTGGGCGATCGCACTGTGGTCGGTTTGGGCGATCGATGCCAATTCTGCATTAAAATGAATACACTCGGGGGGTAACTCGTCGAGGATTGCTTCTAGAATAGCTTTGCGGTGTACCAGCATTCCGGGGAGTTCGTTTTCTTGGTAGGTGACGGGATCGGAACTTATGACACCGCCGCGCAGGTTCCGAAACTCGAATACTTTAACTCGATCGCCTGAGTTGATGATTTTTTCGGTGATGTGAGCGTTGCCTTCATGCAGTGCTTCCATACCTGCTTGCACGATCAGGATACCACAACCATCGGTGCGCGGGTAGGGTGCTTTTTCAAACAAGTCAACTTTAAACCCTTGCTGAATCAGCAGAATTGCCAAATAAGATCCTGATGTTCCTGCGCCGATAATACCTATCCGGTTCTGGGACGAAACCATTTGCGATTCTCCTGATTTAAGATGGCCGATCGCCTCTTGTACCAATATTATAATTACATAAAATAAGATTTGGGATAGGTCTGAATGGGCGATCGTCTTCTGCAAGCTTCGCTAACGATCTTTTGCTGATAGCGACAGGTTTCAAGCTGTCGCTAAAATCAGTATCTGGGTCGATGCAAGATTAATTATTAATTGCTGACTTCAAAATTATTGCACTCAAAACTTAAGACCACTTTAAGCTTTAGGACTTGTAATTAAAGCCAATTCAATTTTGTTATCAGGCTTTTGAGTGACTTGTGCGTGTAAACCGGGGCCAAAAAAAGTAGCTATTTTTGTCTGTTTCTCTTCCCAGAGTTTGATCGGCATTAGCGGCGAATAAAACTCTAGAATTAACGCATAAGCACCGTCAATATCAACTTCCCGCAAGCCTTGGAGGAGGGGGCGTTCCTCGTCTGTCGGGGCCATTCCCAAGCGTTCCAGAGCGTCATCTAAGTGGGCGGGTTGGCCGTAGCGAAATCGGGTGATATCTTTGCGGACTTGGTTTTGAGTATCTGTGGCCTGACTTTCCCTCAGGAGGAGAACTTCAGGAGAAGTCGGTTGGGTGAACTCCGCCGGTTCGAGTTCGGCTGCTTTCAGGGCCAATCCTCCCAACAAGAGCGGAATTCCATAAAAAAAACCGGCTAGGTTGAGGGTAGGTTTGTCGGTGAAGTAGGCATAGAACCCGACTGCTGCTAGAATACCGCCCACAACTAAGGCTAGGCTTGCTAAAGAAGTTTTACGTAACATATTACTGAGGTAAGTAGCTGGAATCAACAATATACTTTAATTATTATCGGGCAAGAAGTCTTGAATAAATTTAGTTTTTTTGCCAAAATACCCGCCAAAACTGCTAGCATCTATGAGAGCGGGTTCTCTGTGCATCCACAATCTTGTCTCTAGCTTCAAAAAACTATCCCGCTTTCCCTCGCCGCAACGTCACCGATCAAGATCCCGGTTAATTGCGCGGCGTTGATTACAGAAGGCAATCGAGATCGGCAGTATCATCAAAGTATAGAGTGTGGCGATCGCGATCGACCCTCTTGCCCTTTCAACCAATTTTCGGACATGATTAAAGACGAAGACAAACAAACTGCGGTCGCAAACAAGTCTGTTCTAGACCAGATTAACTCGCTCAAACGTGAAGATGAAAGGCTTTATAATATTTTAGCGATAGATGTCTGGGCCCTAGCCAAGACAATGGACGAATATCAACCGGGATTTTGGTCTGCTTTTATGAAAAACCGCGAGAAGGCCCTGAAGCGATTTTTATCGGAAATGATAAAAAATAAACCCACAGATACCAAACGTCCGCCTTTTCTCCGCTGAAGTTTTGATGTACAATCAAACTATAACACAGACTCCAAAAACCCGATCGCGTTCATCGCTTCCCATGTAAAAATAGTGAAAGATTGGCTCTGAAAAGGTAGGTCTGTGAATTAAGAATCCTCGTCTGTTCGCAGGGGGGAAAGTCAAATATTTTTGTTAATACTAGCCAAGGCAAAAAACAATGGATGTACAGACAATCAAAGAGCGCGTAGCAGAAATCGAGAGCAAGCGGGAATCCCTCGTGCGGCTGTTAGATCGATCGGACTTGGGAGCCTTGAGAATAGATGTCAGTCAGGCGATCGAGGAAATTGATGATTTGTTAGAAGAATTTAAGCGCACTTTTAGCAGTTGACAGTTGACAGTTGACAGTTATCGCGCATTTTATCTGCATATTTCGGTGTATTAAAACTTTGTGGGGCGGGCATTTTGCCCGCCCTAAAAGTTAAAATTAAATGCAGTACAGCTTAATAGCTAACAATAACTGACAACGACTAACTGCAAATTTGACCACTGTCAACTGTC
>JBDTEI010000063.1:0-3033 GCA_039922675.1 Microcoleus sp. | reverse complement strand
TTCTATCACATAGCGCCCCCATCAGAAACCGGGTTTTTACCACAATATTTACTTCAGCTTTCAGCTAGGTAAAAAACCCGGTTTATATCACATAGCGCCAAATAGGCTAAACCCTGTAATTTATTCCCCGTAGCCACCGCCAGCAACCTTACCCCGAAACACAATGTAATTGTAGATGTTGTAAAAAATCATGATCGGGATCAAAAAGCCAATGAACACAATCATAAACACCAGGGCGCTGGGGGAAGCCGCAGCTTGGTAAATCGTAATTTTGGTCGGGATAATGTAGGGAAAAACAATCAATCCCAAGCCGATAAAACTCAGCAAGAAAATCAGAATCGTCCAGACAAACGGCGTCCGTTCTTCTTTATTTTCAAGACTTTTCAGCAGCATTCCCACAAACAGCGCTCCCAGCAAAGGAATCGCCACAAAGACATAAACTAGCGGTTTCTCGAACAACCTCGCTCTCATACTTTCGTAAAAAATCGGAGTGGCGATCGTAATTAAAACCGCTCCGATTAAAGTCGTCACCGCCGCAATTTTAGCAGTGCGATAGTGAGTTGTTTGCAGTTCCCCATCTGTTTTCATAATTAGATAGGTTGAACCGATCAAAACATAGCCTTGAACCAGCGTCAAAGCCACCAAGATCGATCGCCAATCCAGCCAATCCCAAGTAGTACCGACAAAGTGACCAGCTTCATCAACCGCAATGCCTTCCAGCACCGCACCGAGGGCGAATCCTTGAGCTAAAGACGCCAAGAAACTGCCCATACCAAAAGCATAATTCCAGAATTTTTTGCGGTTAGAATGCTCCCGAAACTCAAACGCCACAGCCCGAAAAATTAGGCCGAAAAGCATCATGCAAATCGGTATGTACAAAGCCGTTAAAATCGTGCCATAAGCCAACGGAAACGCCCCAAATAAAGCGCCTCCCATCAACACCAGCCACGTTTCATTAGCATCCCAAACATTGCCCAGACTGGTCATTAAAATGCCCCGGCGTTCCTCATCGCTCGCAGTCAGAGACAAGATTCCGACTCCCAAGTCAAAACCGTCTAACATGACGTAGAGCAAGAGAAAAATACCTAAAATTACGAACCAAACTTGCGGGAGAAAATGCTCCAAAGCTTGCATAAAATCTCCTATTGTTGTGCTTCTACAGGGCGTTGATTGGGAATGTGTTCTGCGGGTTGAGTTTCGATTGCTGGTTCATTGTCTAATCCCGGTACAGGCAGAGTTAAATTCGGTCCTTTGCGGATAATTCTACTGCCGAAATACATGGCACAAATAAACAAAAAGCTGTAGATAACAGCAAAGAAGCTGAGCGAAACTAAAACATTGCTAGCCGGGATTACTGATACAGCATCAGCAGTGCGAATTTTCCCGTATAAAACCCACGGTTGTCTACCGACACAGCGGACAATCCAACCCGATTCTACAGCAATGTATCCCAGGGGAGCAGCTAATACCCAAGCGCGCATCAGCCAAGGTTGACTGCCGATATTTTCAGCAGCAAGTTTGCCCCGCATCCACTGAATTATACTGAATAGCATCAATCCTAGAAAAAAGAATCCAATCCCGGACATGATGCGGAAACAATAATAGATTAAACCCACCATTCGGGGTCTATCTTCAGGCTTCCATTCCTTTAATCCGAGTACGGGTTCCGAGAGTTTTTGTTTAAATTCTAGGACATATCCTAAGCCATTGGGAACCTTAATTTCCCAATCATTTTTTTGGGCTTTTTCATTAGGAAAAGCTAGCAAAGTCCAATCTGCTGACTCTCCCGCTGCTGAGGTTTCCCACTTAGCTTCGATTGCTGCTAATTTAGTGGGTTGATAGTGATAAACTTGTTCGGCGCTCAAATGTCCGATGTATATCTGCAAAGGTGCAACGGCGATGGCTGTGGCTATGGCAATTTTTAGAGACTTGGAAAAAAAGGCTTCGTTGCGCTTATTCAGAATGTACCAAGCGCTAATGCCACCAATCACAAACAGTGAAGTTTCTAACGTCGCAAAAAACATATGGAGAATGCTGTTTAATGCGAACGGGTTCATAATTGCTTGAAAGTAATCGGTGACAATAAACTTGCCATTAACCATTTCTCCGCCCGCAGGAGTTTGGAGCCAAGAGTTAGCGACTAAAATCCAAACTGTTGATAGGTTGGCGCCGAAGGCTACCATGATTGTAGCGAAAAGATGGACGAGGGGATGAACGCGCTCCCAACCAAACAACATAATTCCTAAAAACCCGGCTTCTAGCATAAATGCCATTGAAGCTTCAAATCCCAAAATGCTGCCAAAAAAGTCACCAACCGCTTCAGAAAATGGTGCCCAATTCGTACCAAATTGAAATTCCATCGGAATTCCTGAAGCTACACCAATCCCGAAATTTAGGACATAGAGTTTAGACCAAAAACGAGCGTGATGGTAGTAGTCAGGATTGCGAGTTTTTAGCCACATTCCTTCAACAATTACCAGATAAATCCCCATACCAGTAGTCAGAACTGGCCAGAGCATATGGAATATGGCGGTCAGCGCAAATTGCATCCGCGATAGCGCCACGGTATTAGATAAGATATCCATTGTTATATCCTTTGGTCAGTTCAATAGATATTAGTTTGCACGAGTTCCAGAATTGACACTGACAATGTAACGCAGAAATTTACTTAGTGCAGAATTAACAGACTTATCTTTATTAAAAATTAAGATTTGCGGTTTGAAGGAAGAAGGAAGAGGGAAGAAGGAAAACGAAATACAATCAAGGGTTTCAGCAGTTAAGCCGGTGATGACTATCTTGGGAGTGGCTATAATAGTAATTTGGTGATCGCCTCCTAGTTGATTGGTGGCGATCAAGCGCAAGTGCAAACGAAATGTTTTATTATCTAACGGTGACAATGTAACTTAGTTCAAAGGGTTTAAAATTAGCTCCATTTTTTGCTTTGCCACTCAATTCAAGTTCGTAAATGCCAGCTTTGGGAAACACGATATCAGCCCCCGGAATACCTTTATATTTCTCGGCAGATATGGCTTT
>JBDTEI010000062.1:0-4128 GCA_039922675.1 Microcoleus sp. | reverse complement strand
GGGGAAAGTTGGGCGAAATTATGTTGAGAGATTTGATGGAAATGTTGAGGAGTTGGGAAGTACGGCGAGTGTGGAAATGCGATCGGGGGATGTGTTTGTTATTGAGACTCCGGGGGGCGGCGGTTATGGTTATTTGTAGGGAGTTTTACGGTTAATAGCCTTCATCTACTGGTAAATTTTGTTGATTTGCTGCCTGTCTGGCAATATAATTACAGCGTTGATACTCTTGGTTGCCAGTACATTGCTTAATTATAATAAACTCAACGTCATGTTGCGAACAGAATTCGAGTAATTTCTCCCACAAATCTACGTTAGCAGTAGGTTTATGTTCGCTATTTTTCCAGTTATTAGCTTGCCAGCGCAGCGCCCAATTGTTGGCAAGAGCCTCTACAAGGTAGCCGTTGCTATTGTATAGCGTCACTTTACATCTTGTTTTGAGTGCTTTCAGACTTTGAATTGCAGCAATAATATCCATACGATTGTTTGTACTTAACTGAAATCCGCCGCATAGTTCCTTGCGATGATTTTCATAGAGCAAGATAGCCCCATATCCGCCCGCACCGATCGCCGTAGTTATGCCACGAGTATAGATGCTAACTTGTTTCAAGTTGCTCATGCTTGTGTAACTTGTTCAGGAAATATAAACATTATTATATAGTTAATTAAATTAAATATCAACAAGTTTTAAGCAGTTGCATGAAATGTAGATCGTAGTGTAGAATCATGCTGCACCAGCATTTATTCCCACAACCGTTCCAGAACAATTGTGCAAACACCTGTTTTTTCCGAACTAAACCATCCTGTGGTCAAATCCCTGTTCCACCACAGCGATCGCGAATTATTGACTTTGTTTCAAAACCATCCCGATCAAGGGCGCTTCTTCACGGCGATTTTTTGCCGCTACGCTCAAATTGTCCACTCCCTGATCCGCCATTCCGTGCGATCGCCCGTACAAGGCGATTACCTGTTCGCCCACACCTGGCAGCACATCTATCACGAGCTCCGAGGCCTCGATTTGCGCCGCGAAACCCAAGATCCTGATGGCGACAATCTCAGTCTCCAAAACTGGCTGATTAATGTCACCGCTGTCTGCATCAATCAAGCTGAATTGCCCCCGGTTGAGTCGATTCACTACTCTCTGCAATCCGCTTCGCCTCCCCTTTGGTGTTACGTCAGACAAGCCTTAGAATTGTTAGCGCCACTCCCCCGTTTAGTTGTGTTGATGGCCCAGACTTTCCGCTGGAGCGAAACTAGAATTGCAGCTTATTTGCAAGCAGAAGGTGAAGCGATTTCCCCCGCTCAAGTCAAGGCTTTGCTACAAAAAGGATATCAAACTTTAGAGTCAAATTTGCCAGATGATATTCGCGCTATTTATCTAGATGAAAATCTCGATTATCAACAAGCACTTGTCTAGATATTGTATGCGATAATTCCGCTAATACCAATTATTCTTCAGTCCGCGCAGGCGGACTTCGTTTGTGTAGAAGCGGTTTCAACCGCCGACTCCTGAAACTCAAACTCAGACATAATATCAGAGGTGGAAATGGCAGTTTATCAAATTCGGTTGGTCAATGAGGAGCGATCGCTCGATCGCACGATCGCAGTACCGGACGACCAGTATATCCTAGATATGGCAGAAGATGCCGGCATCCGCTTGCCCAATGGATGCAAGCAAGGAGAGTGTTCTGCTTGCGTTGCCAAACTGCTTAGCGGCAAAATTGACCAAAGCGAACAAAAATTTTTGAAGCCGTCAGAATTGCAAGCAGGCTACGCTGTTACCTGTGTAGCTTACCCGCTTTCTGATTGCACTTTGTTAACTCATCAAGAACAAGTTTTATATCAAGCAGCTCTCTATTTTAAGTAATGCAAATTTCTTTATTCTTGAGTCCGCGAAGGCGGACTTCGTTTGTATAGTCGCGAATTCTATTCGCCGAGAAAATCGTTATCAAAGCAGATTTAGTTAATGTAAGGTGCGCAGCGCGCACCCTACTCAACAATTAAAAATTAACTACGGCTTGCGACTGACGTTCAACAATTCCAGAATCCGATTCAGCGGAATTTCCGCCCAATCCAATCGGTAATTTAGTTCGTAGGCCAGCTCGGAAACTGATTTTTCCAAAATGTAAGCATCCAGCAAAACTTGCAGTTCGGGTATAGATTTGGGCAAGAAATTTGCATCGGCTGCTGTTACCAAATAGCTGTTAAGAAAAGTTAGGCTGACCCAGCGGTGCCAAACGTTCGCCCACTGCTGCATCTCCGGGAGATTTTCAGGGCGAATCATCCCACTTTCTACTTCATTGCGGAGTGCCAAAGCAACAGCGTAATTGAAAGATTGCAGCATTCCCGCCACATCTCGCAGGGGCGACCTCTTCATCCGCCGCTCGCTTAACGGTCGATTCCGTTCTCCTCCGAAATCAATAATTACGAAGTCTTTCCCTGTATAAAGAACTTTCCCGAAATGAAAGTCTCCGTGACAGCGAATTCGATCCGCCGTGATTCTCAAGTTCAAAACTGACTTGAAACGTTCCATCAGCAAATCTTCGCGGTTGAGGAGATTTTGTGCCATTTTTTGGGTTTCTGGCGGTAGTTTTGACAGCCGCTTTTTCAGCAGGAGCAAAATTCTTCCTGCCATATTTCTCATGTTTTGGTAGATGGAACGCTGGTAAAATGAGGTGAAGTTTTCGGGAGCAAAAGCCGGATTTTCTGTCTCTGAAGCTAAAGCGAGGTGCAGCTCGGCTGTCCGCTGACCTAAAAGTTCGGCTGATGCTAAGTAAGAGCCGATGAGTTCGCGAGCTAAGGCGGGAATTTCTAGGGATAAATCCGCTACTAGCGAGTTTGACTGTCGCATTTGTGCGGTCAAAGCGCTGGGTAAATAGTTTTCGGGGGCCGTCGATAAATTATCCCCTAAATGCTTTGCTTCTACTGTCATTACTTGCTCGAAATAGTCGCGCAGCGTGTCTAATGTATAAGACCAAGCGTCCCTGCTGTCGGGGATGAGTTTTTGCAGTATTCCAACTGTAATTACTTGTTTTTCGGCTGTGTGATATTCCAAGGCTCCGGCAATTGGAGCGTAGTGTTGGATTGGGTTGCGAGCTGTTAAAAAACGTCCGATTTCTAATTCTGGGTTGATTCCTTCCTCGACTTTTCGCAATATTTTTAAGACGAATTGATCGCCGTAACCTGCGGATGTATTGCTTTGTTCTTTTTTGAACAGGTAAGGTTCGAGCTGCGACAAATCTTGGTCTGAGTTGAATATATTGTCGGCAATTCCTAGCAGTTGACCGGCTTTACCTTTGTAACTGCGAGAATTGGCGATCGCCCCCAGCAGCGCGCTCAGAAAACCTTTGTCCCCAGCAGCATCAAACAGGACTCCGGCTTCGCTGCTTTCGGGGAAGTGCAGCCGCGCGATCGCGCGATCGTCCGCATCACCTTTCATCTCTTCCCAACCGACAGGCAAAATGTAAGTTTCCGGCATCCCTTCAGTATAATTCAACAGCAAAAACAGAATGTAAACTGTAGATTCCTCTCCGGTACTATTCTGGCATTCAACAGGAACGATTTCGCTAATTTCTAACGATTGAATCGTCCTATCTGCACCCACAAACCAGCGATTGCTGCGCAAGTAATTAGGCAAAAGAGAGAGTAGCATCTCGCTTAATTGACTTGTTGCAAAAGCAGTTTTCCAATTGCCGACGACCGCCAAACTCGGCAAGTCTGTCTTAAAACCGTGCAGCGAAAATTCCTCTGGTTTAGGAGTAAGAGTAAACCAGTAAAACGTGTGAGGACTCAAACTCAAAAAGTAAGGCGACTCGCCAACCTGCGGAAACTCAGTGCGACCGAAAATCTCCACCGGCACAGCACCTTTAAACGGAGAAAGGTCTAATTCTGCCGTCTGCACGAAGCGCGACAAATTAGCGACTACGAGGATGTGCTCGTCTTGATAAGTGCGCACAAAAGCTAAAACTTTGCGGTTTTCCGGGTACAGAAACTCGCAAGTACCCCGGCCGAATGCTTGGAAGCGCTGGCGAACAGCAATCAAGCGTTTCATCCACCACCACAGAGAACTCGGATTAGCCCGCTGCGCTTCCACGTTAACCGATTCGTAGTGATATTCAGGGTCAACAATTG
>JBDTEI010000061.1:0-12748 GCA_039922675.1 Microcoleus sp. | reverse complement strand
CGTTAAACCTCAGAGAGTAGCACGTCAACAGAGGTTAAATCCCCGTACTAAAGTAATGCTGACAACACAGCTAGAATCTAGTCAAACGACGCTAGAATCTAGTCAAACGACAGATATTATTTCCATGAAAAATCGAAAGCAAGTTTATTTTGTTGTAAATTTTGGTGGCTTGCCAAGTGGAGAATATGAAAGTGTTTGTAAGGTACTCGACTCTGAAGGAAAATTGGTGGCCCAGGGTCAATCTATTTTAAACATATCAGCGGATAGATTGAATACTTGGTGCTGGTACAAATTTAAGGATGGTGACAAACCGGGGGATTGGAAGTTTGAATTTTATTTAGACGGTCAAAGAATCGTGCAGAATAGTTTAAACGTATTTCCTTGAGAAGAGAGTTGTACCTGCTGGACAGATAATTTGATTTTTGTAAAAACTTGGCAGAGTAGAAGGTAATGAAATACCGCGAACAGTTTCACAGATGCCAGCAGTTGTAGTCGCAGACTCCCTAGTATCTTCTTTGAATGCAAATACTACTCCTATGTAACTTTTGTCGTCAGTATTTTTAGGTTCGGCGATCGCAATTATACTCTCAAATTTTGCTGGTTCGCTGTCGTTGTGGAAGCTTTGCACGGGGCCCATTGATGACACAATTTTGTAATTATATTTATTTTCTGTTTTCCCAATGTTAAATAGTTCAGGAGAATCGTTAAATTTCTGATTCTCTGCATAGTATGCTTGCTGCTCTCTATTGACAAAAGCAATACCTGCTCCTGGTTCTGAATATTTATAGCTTATCATTCCGAATAAACCGCTTACATCAAAATCGTAAGCAGCTAGTAGGCTAAACAAAACGCTGCTATAAATCAAAGTTCGCACCAGGAAACTGAATGCAGGAAGTCTGGAAATTTCGCTTGTCTTAGCTAAATATGGTGGCAATTTTTTAGCTGTCATGGCTACTTTAGTTATGATAATTGTTTGTAGGGTGGGCAGCGGGTGGGCAGTACCCACCCTACCAATTAAGCTGTTTCGTGCTGTTTGTGCCATGCGGGATGCCACAGCAACTCGGCAGTCGATCGCTTCTCGACCATTTCCTTCGTAATCATACAGTTAGCAACATCCTTGCGAGAAGGCAACTCGTACATCACATCGAGCATTAACTCCTCTAAAATGCTGCGGAGAGCTCTCGCGCCGGTTTTGCGCCGATAGGCCTCCTGGGCGATCGCCCGTAGCGCATCCGGCTCAAATTCCAACTCCACGCTATCCATCTTCAACAGCTTCTGATACTGCTTCACCAGCGCATTTCGGGGCTCAGTCAAAATCTGCATCAAAGCCGCCTCATCCAGCGGCGAAATCACCGTCACCACCGGAATCCGCCCGACAAACTCAGGAATCAAACCAAACTTAACTAAATCGTCCGGCTGTACCTGCTGCAAAATATCAGCAGCCCGCTTATCCTTCGCCGGCAAAGTCGAGTTGCTTTCGGTTTCTGTTGGCTGAATAAAGCCCAAGGATTTTTTACCCAAACGCTGTTCAACTATTTTTTCTAAACCAACAAAAGCACCGCCACAAATAAATAGAATTTTGCTAGTGTCAACTTGAATAAAATCTTGGTAAGGATGTTTGCGGCCGCCTTGGGGAGGCACATTAACCACCGTTCCTTCCAACATTTTTAGCAGCGCTTGCTGCACTCCTTCTCCCGATACATCTCTGGTGATCGAAGTGTTTTCACTTTTGCGAGCAATCTTGTCAATTTCATCAATATAAATAATCCCGCGCTGTGCCGATTCGACATCAAAATCCGACATTTGCAACAGCCGCAGCAAAATATTTTCTACATCGTCGCCGACATATCCAGCTTCTGTTAGCGTTGTTGCATCGGCTACCGCAAAGGGCACTTCGAGCATTTGCGCCAAACTTTGCGCTAACAAGGTTTTGCCGCAACCAGTCGGCCCGACTAGCATGATGTTGGATTTTTGCAGTTCGACATCGCTGTCGGGGGCAGATTTGCCACTGTCTTTGGCTTGGTCTACGCTCAACCGCTTGTAATGGTTATAAACTGCTACAGAAAGGACTTTTTTGGCTGAGTGCTGACCGATGACGTGGTTGTCTAAATGCTGTTTAATTTCTGTCGGTTTGGGAATTTGAGCTAATACAATTTTCGATTTGTTCGATCGACCCTGGCGTCGCGTTCCTTGTCCCTGAGACTCTCGCACCTCTGATTGGGGAATCTGTTGACCAATTGTTTTGCTGGAGTCAAAGAACTCCTCTTCTAAAATTTCATTGCAGAGTTCCACGCATTCATCGCAAATGTAGACGCCGGGCCCAGCTATTAACTTGCGGACGTACTCCTGCGACTTACCGCAAAAGGAGCATCTGAGATGGGAGTCATATTTTGACATATTTGCCTCTTAATTTACGTTGCGTTTGCTTGTTTCGACTGGGGAAGTTGTGGCGGGATCGACCGATTCTCTGCCCTAGAAAGGTTTCCCGAGCGGACACGCAAGCCAGTCAAGCTTCGCGATCTCTTTTTCTAAGTTAACACTTTTAAGGCATTAGTCATTAGTCCTCAGTCAGTCGATCAAATTTTGAATGTTTAATTTGCGGGGGAGGTAAAGCCGCAGATGCTTACCATTTTTTGTATGCTAAAAATTTTCCCGACATAATTATTTTCACTCGATCGCCTTTTGGGTCTGCTTCTTTTTCGACATCCATAGTAAAGTCGATCGCGCTCATAATCCCGTCACCAAATTTTTCGTGGATCACTGCTTTGAGCGGCATCCCGTACACCTGCATAATTTCATAGAAGCGATAAATCAGGGGGTCTACCGGAACTGCTGCATCCAAAGAACCTTTTAACGGAGGTTCACAGAGAACCGCAGCCGTCTCGCCCGACAGTCCCAAAGCCGAGACAATTTTCTCGGCTTCATCGAACGATGCGCTAGCTTGACGGTAAATAACTGCGGCAATCCAAACTTCGTCGCGACCCAAAATTTTTTCCAATTCGGCAAAACTAATTCCCTTAGCTTTTTTAGCCGCTAAAATCTTTTCTGTAATTTCTGCAATTGCCATTAAATATTCTCCAACTCACTGCTGTGCCAGATATAAAATATGTCTCACATTTTGGTAAATTTGTCAATAGCAACTCAATGGAAAAAATCAAATCTATCGCTCGGAACTTCAGCAAAATCTGGTATTCTCAACTCCGACAACTCATACAATTTGAGATTTTCCATTTTTGGATTAAAGAATTGACAATGACTGATGACTACCAGAGTTTAGAGCGGGTCTACAGTTGGATGATTTTGTTCAACTCGGATCGCAACAGATAAATCCCAAAATAACTCATAACTGCCCTCCGACAATGATACAGTTGGCAGTAGATCTAGTGCAAGTTACATAAACAAAGGCAAACGTCCGAATTTCGATCGTGCCAGCCTGACCCCGCCCACAAACGGATACAAGCCCTCGACAGGAGTCGCCAGCAGCCCAAAATTTTAGAAGAAGGTTCAAGCTCCCAGATTCATCGGTGCAGTAGTAAATCTAAAATTATTCAATTCTTTAATCTAAAATCGACTGATGCTCCATCCTCGCTCCCGCAGCCAAAGCCCCTTTACCGCTCACAACCGATAAGTGACAAAAGTATGGATATTCAGACTAAAGATTACACCATCGAGTACGATCGCACTACCCAAACAGTCACCTGCTGCGGCTCGTTCCGGCTCAGCCAGATGGAAGAATACGCGCCAATCGTCGAGCTGCTCAACGAAGTGGCTGACTCCTCGCCAAATACAATTACTCTAGACTTGCGAAAACTAGAATTTTTAAATAGTTCAGGGATTAATATTTTATCAAAATTTGTCATCAAAGTGCGCCAGCAAAAAAATATTCACATCGCGGTAAAAGGCTCTAAACAGATACCCTGGCAGGCAAAATCGCTGAAGAACTTGCAGCGGCTGATGCCTTCGTTGCACTTGGAATTGGAATAGTTAATCCAACGCCGATCATGCCAGTCCCAGGCCAAGTCCGGGCAGGAGCATTAGGGGGCACAAGTGAATCGGAATAAGTCATAGTTAAGTTAGCACCAAACCTTAAAAAACTTCAGCACAGACTAAAAATTACGAATTGTCAATAGCTATGCAGGAAGAACTATCGAGAGAACAGCTACTTTTGGACGTTCAGCGACTGAGTGCGGAACTTGAAAACTTGAAGCGCGAAAAGTCCGATCTAGAAATTTTGCTGGAGACTACCACCGAACATTCGGATACGATGGAAGCTCACTTGCTCTGTAAAGCTGATGTGGCGCTGCGATCGAGCGAAGAGCAGTTTCGGGCGATCGCCTCAGCAACTCCCGTTCCGGTATTGGTTTCTCGCCTCGGTGACGGCTTAATTCTGTATGCGAATTCTCAATTGGCTTCTCTGCTGAACATACCCCTAGAAAAATTGATCGGCTGCGGTACCCCAGACTTTTATTTAAACCCGAACGATCGCGCAAAAGTAATCGAAGCCCTCGCCAAAAACGGAAACCTCCAAAACTACGAACTCCACTGCAAAAAGTCAGACGGTACTCCCTTCTGGGCCACTATCTCCGTTGAGTCCCTGCTGTTTAACGGTCAACAGACAGCATTGTGCGCCTTGTACGACCTCAGCGAGCGCAAGGAAGCAGAAAAAACCCTCCAAGAGAGCGAAAAGCGACTCCGCCGCCAGAGTCTGGCTTTGTTGCAGCTAGGCCGGCAGAGGACTTTCAACAGCGGTGCGCTGAATGTGGGAATTCGCGAAATTACCGAGGCTGCCGCCCGTACTTTGGAGGTGGAAAAAGTCAGCGTCTGGCTTTACAACCATCTCAGATTTAGCAGTCGCTATTCGATCGCACCCCAGCTAAATTTTACCAACAGAGTGATCGCCCACCACCAAACACAATCACTCGATCTAGAGGCTGCCGCCCTAGACGAAAATGAGTCGGTCAATCATTCTAAATTTAAAATCCCCAATCTTAAATTAGTTTGTCTCGACTTGTACGATCGCAACTGCGAGAATCATTTGAGGCGCAAGTCCATATCGGCAAGCGATTTAAAATTTTCAATTTTAGATGCCGAAGGCGACGCACCGGGCGAAAACTTAGCTGAGGACAATGGTTTAGAACCTGCGCCAAACACTCCAAACTCTCTAAAAACAAATTTGTGCCACTCATCTTCGGTAGCGGAACACTCCGCTGTGCTGCCGAATGCCAGCAAACCAAATTCATCGATCTTAAATGTAGCAATTAGGCTCGGCGGCCAGATTGTCGGCATCCTCTCTCTAGAACATATCGGCGCGCCCCGCCAGTGGGCTCTGGAGGAGCGCACCTTCGCCGATTCTTTGGCAAATTTGGTAGCCCTGGCGATCGAAGGATTTGAACGCCAGCGAGCTCAGGAAGCACTCTCCAAAGCCAAAGCGCAGCTAGAAATGACCGTCGATCAGCGCACTGCTCAACTCACCGCCACCAATAAACTGCTCCGCATCGAAATTGCCGAGCGCAAAAGAGCCGAAATCGCTTTGCAAGAAGCCTTACACAAAGCAGAAGCAGCTTCTAGAGCTAAAAGCACTTTTTTAGCCAATATGAGCCACGAGCTGCGGACGCCGCTCAATGCGATTATCGGTTACAGCGAAATGCTAGAAGAAGAAGCACGGGAATCGGGACTCAAAGACATCATTCCCGATACCCAAAAAATTCATAACGCCGGCAAACACTTGCTGACTTTAATTAACGATATTCTCGACCTTTCTAAGATAGAAGCAGGTCGGATGGAGCTTTACTTAGAAGAATTCGACCTCAGCAATTTAATAGAAGAAGTCGTTGCAACTTTGCACCCTTTGGTAGAAAAAAATCACAATCAATTGCAAGTTTCTTGCTCTCCAAATTTGGGAGTGATGTATGCAGATTTGACTAAAGTCCGGCAAATTCTGTTCAATTTGCTCTCGAATGCCCTAAAGTTTACCGAAGGTGGAACGGTCCTGCTGGGCGCCACTCGCGAATCAGCAGGTCGCAGCGATTGGGTTTATTTACAGGTATCTGATACGGGGATTGGAATGTCTGCTGGGCAGCAGCAGGGTTTGTTTCAACCTTTTATGCAAGGAGATGCTTCTACTACTCGCAAGTACGGCGGCACCGGTTTGGGATTGGCCATTAGCCGCTTGTTTTGTCAAATGATGGGCGGTGATATCACTATTGAGAGTCAGTTGGGTGTTGGCTCTATTTTTACTGTTCAATTAAAGGTAAAAGTAGTCAGTAGTCAGTAGTCATTGGTCAGTTTAATTGTGACACCGATCGCGATCGACCTCTGTTGCCGATCACACAGTAGCATTTTTTCCCAGCCTAGAATACCTGTATTATCCCAAAATTGTCTCGCAGGCCGGATCTGGCGCCTCGCTGCATTCACAAGTCGCACCTCAACCTGATTAAGCGGGTGGGGGGTTGCTTGCAGAAAGGCAATTGGGTAAAAGTAATGCTATGGTCGGGAACCAGTAGAAGGCAAAAGTTAACAGGAAATCAGGAATTATCAAAGGTCTCTGGACGCAGAAACACAATTCTGCTTTTTGCCTTAAAACTGCTGCTTCTACTGGCGAGATAGCAATGCCGCTGAAAGCAGTGCGCAAGTTCTCAGAATCAAAGGAGTGCATCTACATGATTAAACCTTGCAGTCAACCACTAAAAACAAATCCTTTCACTTGTCATCGCGATCCCGCTACAGGCAGGTGGACTGTAGTTCCAACAGTTCAGAATGCTTGCGAAACAGACTCTAGTTTTAAAGCAAAAGCCGAAGGCGAAAACGAGGGTAAAGTAGAAACGAGTCTTTCTGCTTCGCCTACAATCTCGCTGCCGAAAAAAACTCTTTCCTTCTCCTTGCTTCCGTTTAAAAAGCTTGGTAAAAAATCTGTTATGACTCTCAGCAGGTAGCTATTGCAGGGGTCTAATCTAGTTTCCACGGTTAGTCCCCAGTTATTGCCAAACAAAAAAAAAGAACTTATCCCTAGCCTAAATTGCCAAAAATTGATATACTGGCAGCAAACTTTCTCATTCAAGATCCGTGAAGTATTTGCTCGATCGCTTCGTCCAATTTGTCTGGACAGACCGACCAATTCGCCAGCGGGGAACAGTCATCGTTGCTATCCCCGTGATTTGTCTGTTTGCTTCACTGATAGCAATTGTAGGGCTCCGCGATATTACCCTAAAGATCAGACAGCGAGCAGATACTAATAGGGAAATAATTCAGGAAACTAACCACTTGTTAAGAATGGTGGTGGATGCGGAAACTGGCATTCGGGGTTACGGCTTGACGAAGCGCCGGGAATTTCTAGCACCCTACTTAGAAGCAAAGAAGAGTTTGCCTCCGCTGCTGGCTAAACTCAAAGTTATGGTTCGAGAAAATAAAAAGCAAGCTCAGCCATCTGAAGAAATAAAAAAAAGTACCGAACAGCAAATAAATTTATTGCAAAATACTTTGAATAAGCTCGACAGTTCGGCAACAAGCGTGCCGTCGTCGGAAATAATTCAGGTGTTTGCTCAAGGCAAATTGAAGATGGATAAGCTGCGCGCAAAAATTAATGCGTTTCTTGATGTCGGCGAAGTCCAGCAGAAAGCTTTAGATCAGCAAAGACGAGATTTGATAGATTTAACTAATTTCGTGCAAGTTGCTGGTCTGGTTTTCGGCTGTTTAGGTGCAGGGGCTTCCTGGTATTTATTTGATAGTTTAGAGCAGGAATTGAGGAAGCGGGAAGCTGGGTTGCAAGAAAGCAAAACTCGCATTCAAGCTGTGGTAGATAATGCCGCTGACGGGATTATTACTTTGGACGAACGGGGAAATATTGAGTCTTTTAACGCGGCAGCCGAAAAGATATTTGGCGAAAAAGCCGATCGCATAATTGGCTCCAACCTGCGCAGGCTGATAGCTCAACCGCAGCCTTACAGCACCGCAGGGGATTATTCAATCGAATATTTTGTGTTAAATCCCGATGCTAAGCTGAAGACATACCAGCAAGAAACAGTGGGAGTTCGTAGCGACGGAACCAAGTTTCCGATGGAGTTTGCCCTCAGCGAAATGCGTCTGGCAAATCAACGCTTGTTTATTGCGATTTGCCGCGATGTGAGAGGACGGAAACAAGCTGAGCAAACTCTGCGCAAGCAAGCACAAATGCTGGATTTGGCAAACGATACGATCGCGGTACTCGACTTGAACGGCGTGATTTCTTATTGGAATTTGGGGGCGAAGTGGCTCTATGGGTGGCGGAAGTCGGAAGCCATCGAAAAAAATATTCACGAGCTTTTGCAAACAGAATGGCCGCAGCCTTTTGAGGAAATTCAAAAAGTATTTTTTGAGCAGGGTTCTTGGCAAGGGGAACTGTTGCGCACCAAGGAAGACGGCACAAAAATAACGGTGGCAAGCCGGTGGACTTTACAGCGCGACGAGCAAGATCAACCGCTGGCTATTTTGGAAATTAGCAACGATATTAGCGATCGCAAGCGCTCAGAAATTGCTTTAGCCGAAAGCGCTAAGCGGTTTCGAGATACTTTTGAACAAGCCGCAGTCGGCATGGCCCAAGCGAGTGTGGATGGCAAGTTGCTGTTAGTCAATCAAAGACTTTGCGAAATTTTGGGCTACAGCCGCCAAGAATTGATAGAGAAAAAATTTCAGGAGATTACTTGGCCAGAAGATTTGGCAAATGAACTGGAACTTTTGCGCCAATTATTAGCAGGAGAAATTGAAAATTACTGTGTGGAAAATCGCTATATCCGCAAAGACGGAGAGTTGGTTTGGGTAAACTTGACGGTTTCGCTACTGCGAGAACAAAATGGCAGTCAATTTCTGATGGGTGTTGTAGAGGATATTAGGGAACGCAAACAAGCTGAAGAATCGCTCAGATTACGCGCTGAAGAATTGAATTGGACAGCGAACTCTCTGGCTAAAACAACGAATGTTTTGATAAAGCGGAATCAAGAATTAGACCAGTTTGCTTATGTAGTTTCTCACGATTTGAAAGCGCCGCTCAGGGCGATCGCAAATCTCAGCAGTTGGATAGAAGAAGACCTCAGCGACTCGATGACAGAGGATACTCTGCACCAAATGAACCTGCTGCGCGGCAGAGTTCACAGGATGGAAGGTTTGATTGAGGGACTGCTGCAATATTCCCGCGTCGGGCGTATGCAAGTAGCTTCAGAAACGGTAAAAGTTGAGAAGTTATTAGCAGAAATTATTGATTCGTTGGCGCCGCCGTCAGGATTTGAGGTAAAAGTTGAACCGGGAATGCCAACTTTTGTGACCGAAAAATTGGCGTTGCAGCAGGTTTTTGCTAATTTAATTAGCAACGCAATCAAGCACAATCGAGGCGAATCCGGTCACATAAAAATATCGGTTAAAGAGTTAGATGATTTTTACCAGTTTTCTGTAGCGGATGACGGGCCGGGGATTGCTCCTCAATATCACGATAAAGTTTTTGTGATTTTTCAGACCTTGGAAGCTCGCGATAAAGTTGAAAATACTGGCATTGGTTTGTCCCTGGTGAAGAAAATTGTCGAAGGTCAAGGCGGCAGTATTTCCCTGGAATCTGCCGAAGGTGAGGGAGCAACTTTTCGGTTTACTTGGTCGAAGCAACCTATTAGCAAAGAGGGAAAGTAAAACCATTTTCGCATTGAAGCATTGAAGATTAGACCTCTTGCAAAAATCCGAAAATACCCTGAAACCATCTGCGTCAATCGGTGTTGATCTGCCCGATATCTGCGGTTGCTCTATGACTCGAAGATTTCTGCAAGAGGTCTATTAAAGAATTGGGAATGACTGATCACATAATAAGCCGATCGTAAATGTCAGGTGCTCCGTGCGCACCGAAAGCCCGATCGCAACTGTTTAAACTGCATCGCAGCGAATTTCGATGATAAATCCATCGGGATCGTAAAAGTAAATGCCACGTCCTGTAGCGCGGGTGACGGGGCCGCTGTCGATCGCAATTTCATTAGACTTTAACACTTCCAGAGCGCGATCGAACAAATCGCGATCGATATCAAAAGCCAAGTGGTTAGCGCGAGTAAAAGCCTTTTCCGGGTCTGGGTTTGGCGGTTCCAAATCTGGCTGCCAAAATAAGTCAATTACAGTCCCGTCTGGAGTGATGAAATTAGCAACTTTACCGGCGGCTACCATTTCTGTTAAACTTGCCGGAATTTCCGCACCTGTGAGTTCTTGCAAGCCGAGAATTGTACCGTAGAAGTGGCGGGAAGCTTTCATGTCGCGCACATTTAAAGCTATATGGTGAACTCGGCGCAAGTTCCCCGGTGCGAGGGATATTTTGACGGTGTTTTCGGTAGTTTGCATGATTGTCAATTCCGAATGTTAAAATACAAGGCTGTGAGATTTATCGCGATCGTACCCACCCAAATAACCATTTTAACTTGGTAGAAATCTGAGGACTTCCGCCCTCACTACGAACTAATTTTATCAGAGTCGTACTGAACACTTCATCTTAATTATTGTTACTTTTCTTTAGGGAAAGAGGCCATACCTACAAATAGCATTGCCAGCCCGCCTCCCAGAATCGCGAACGCCAGTAAACCTACAGCTAAATCTAATCCCGATGTATTTTCCATTAAATTAAACCATTCTCCAATTAAAGCCAATTATCGGTATTTGTTAATTGCTGATTGCTTTTAAACAATGGGAAAAAGCAGAACAAAATCAGCTAACTAATCGTAGGGTGCATCAGCGGAAAAATGCTTAATTTATAGTCCAAACATTCAGCCATGATGCACCTTACAATAACTTCTTCCTTCTAATTGGTTATTTTGCCAATTCTTGATCAATAGCAGCGATCAGTTCTGGCGAATCTGGGCCCACGCTGCTGCGGAATCTGGCAACCACTTCACCCTGTTTGCTAACTAAGAATTTCTCAAAATTCCACGAGACCTCACCCTTGGGCTCGACTTCACTCGTCAGCTTAGCGTACAGTGGGTGCTGCTGACTGCCTTTAGCGTGTACTTTATCAAATAATTCAAAACTGACGCCGTATTTTGTAGTACAGAAATTGACGATTTCTGCGTTACTTCCGGGTTCTTGACCTCCGAAGTCGTTGCAGGGAAATCCTAACACGCGCAGTCCCGCAGCACCGTACTTCTGGCTCAATTCTTCGAGTCCTTTGTATTGAGGTGTATAGCCGCATTGGGAAGCTACGTTAACTATTAAGAGTACCTGGCCAGCGTACTCTCCTAGCTCCTTGTCTGCGCCTGCGATCGTTTTTACTTTAATGTCGGAGATGGTGCTGGGCATTTTCAAATACTTCTAAATTTGACCACCACGATTTTACCGCAATTCGGTACAATTTTGTCTAAATGCCGATCGCTCAAAATTTTAGTATCCCAGCCGGGGCTGATTGACGCATCTCGGGCTTATATTATAGATATTATTACAGATATTGGTGAACCCACCCCTACTAAAATTAAGGTTAATTTACCCGACACGATCTAAGTAGAAGGCGGGGAAGTTTCCGAACAGCAGGGAGATTCGCAGTCCACTCTTTGATTTAAGTTTCTCGCTAATAGCTAAAGTCCGCAGCCCGCAGGACGAACAGTTTAACTATCTGAGTGGCTTTCGGTCATCCATTTTTGGTAAGTTTCCTCCAGTTGCTTGTTCTCCAGAACCAGTTCTATGCGGACTTTTATGCAACCGTGGCGGGGTTGAGAGGCGATCGAATTTAAGATTTTGCTCGCTTTCTGCACAGACGTAAATTCAGCCTTAACTGTCGGTTCCTGGCGATCGCTCTTAATCTCCGTTAAATCTATACCGGTGATGTTTCCCTCGCCCAAATCTATTTCTGCCAACACCTTCGGATCGTCGCCGACTTGTTCGACAATCAGCTTTTCCCACTGGATGGGCACTTGTACCATCCGAGTCTCAATTTCTTTGCGGACAATGACTTCGCCGACTTTGCGCTTGCTGCGATTGATCACCAATCGTTCTTCTAGGAGGCGAATTACATCTTGATCCACAATATCAAAGTCTTCCTCCTCCTCACTTGTCTCCAAATTCTCATTTGTGCGATCGGCATCTGTTAGATTTGACATAACTGTTGAGGGATTAGTTGACTCGCTGTTGCTCACTTCACTATGCCTTTCGGCGGAGGGATTTTCTAAAGACTGAAGCCCGTCATTTCCCGAGATTACTGGCAGCATATCGACCTGCTGAGAATTAATACTTACAAACAACGTTTTTTGGTGATAGTCCACTTTTTTAAGCAGCTTAACACTTACTAAAAAAATGCGAGTGTTTTCTCTGCCTAGGCCTGCTACCACAAAGTTTAGCTGACCGTCAGCATCAAAATATACATCTTTAATTTTGCCTACCAAGTGACCTTGGTTGTCTTTGACTGTAAAACTTTTTAGCTTAGTTCTGACTTTTTCCGGCACCCGGTTGAGACGGGTAATTGATTTAGCATTTGCTATTTTTTCGGCTGATGCTTGACCGTTCATTTTTAAAAGTTTCCTGCTTAGGGATTTTAATTATGTATTGGTAAGGGCGAATTTCTAAAGAAGACCGGGCGGTTGAAACCGCGTCTATACAAACTCTAACCCGACGGGAGCGAGTTGAAGAACGGGCGGTGAAAATTACTTAATCTTCTTTACACCGATCACCATCCGGACTTCGTTTTTGTAGACGCGGTTTCAACCGCCGTCTGATTCAAGCGTATTGCGTTATATAGGAATTGCGCGATGCCACAATTCAAACCTGTGCG
>JBDTEI010000060.1:0-7627 GCA_039922675.1 Microcoleus sp. | reverse complement strand
TCTTTTAGGGTTTTCAAAGCTCGCACTGAGTTCGGAGTATTACCGGCAACGTACAGCTTCAAAATGTAAGTTTTTTTCAGAGGACTCATGAACTTTTTTAAATGTTGAGTATTTGTTGTCAGATGTTAGTTGTAGTTGTTATTTGTCTTAAATCCGCTGTTCTTTGTTATTTTATAATAATTTCAGCCTCACGCTGGCACAGTCTTTGCTTTCTCCTTTCTTTTTTGTTGATTTTTACCTTCTATCTTCTACCTTGAGATGCCTCTTTCGGAATCGATCGCCTGTACATCTCGCACAGATGAGCGATCGCGTCAATCAGAGTCAAGCGGTAATCGAGTAATATTTCCTCGCTGCGCCCTTCTAATTTTAGCTGTTTAGCAAATTCGTCCATCAATCCCATGTGAATTTCTACAACTTGAGTTACTGGAACGTCAGCAAAAAAAGCCAAATTTACAAATTCATCTATTTGATTGTTGACCGCAGTATCTTCAGAAAAATAATTCAAAACGATTTCGCGATAACTTGACTTGAGTTGCTCTAAGAACTTTTGCTTCTCTGGGCCTGGCAGATTTCGCAAAAAAATCTGGGAATTTCTTTTATAATACACACCTAAGTATCCTAGTCGCTCCCGTAATTTTTCCGCAAGTCGCCGCTGCTGTCGTTGGAGCAAACTTTGAGCAGTCAATTGGGCCGTGGCATCAACCATTGCGGATTGGTCGTTGACAGGAACCGGAGTTGAAAGTTTCAGAAATTGGGCGATCGCCTGATCGATACTTGCGCCTATTTCGCTCGATCGAGCGATTGGCAGTTGTACCTCAGCCGGGTGGTAAAAAAAAGCACAACTTTGGTCTTGACTCTTGTCGGCGTTACTGGGCGCGGCCTCAAAATTATCTGAAGGTGATGCTTCGGGTGTTGCATCCTCCCCCGGCTGGGGCGAAAAAATCACAGCAGGCAAAAAGAGCGATCGTTCTTGCAGCTTGCTCAGAATCGATCGCAGATCCCCGTCTACCTCAACAACCAAACAATCGAGGTGGTAATTGTACTTAAGGAATCTGAAAAACTCCACCGCCGACTTAATGTGCGTTAAAGCATAGCGTTCGCCCCTCAAAAGCTCGATCGCAGAGCTGGCAATTTTTTCAGAGCGGACAAAAATACCGATCGACAGTTGTGGCAGCAAACCTGTAGGTGAACCATCCAAGTTGCGCGAAAGTGCTGAATCGCTCAGAGTTGATATCTCCTTTACAAAACACTTAATATTTTAACAATCATCGCAACATTTACTGCCACTAATCTTAACAGCAAAATTGGTGACAACCTTTTAACAGAGGGATAATCAAACTGTAATCCTCTGCTCCTGCGTCAATGATCCCTAAGCCTGATTTCTGCAATTAAGCTTAAGGCTTAAAATAAGTGAGAGTCGCCTCAAATCAAGTGCAGGCATCGAACTGACAGGTCTAGCGGCTGATTCCAGGCTAGATAGCGAACTGGTATAAAACAAATAAGATACAAAAATCCGCAGCTACATTGGGTCTCAAAAATATTACTGCTATAGATAGCAGACTCTCAGGTTTGTTATGCCAACCACCAGTCCCAGTCTGAAGAACTTTATAGAGCCAGTGCCGCTGTGCCGACCCACGGCGGCACTAGAATCGTTGCGGTCAATTTTCAGCGAGGGCAATTGCGATCGAGTCGCAGTTGTCAACGAACAGCTACAACCCCTGGGATTAGTTCACCTCCGGAGCTTTTGGACCCGCGCGGTCGATCGCACAAACGACTGGGAGCAACCTTTGTCAGATAGCCCGATCGCGATCGAGCCGATCACAATAGTATCGGCCGCTTTGAGCATCAGTGAATTCTGGGAATACCTGCAAACAGAGGAACTGAACACGCCAGAGCACAACCAAACCATCGGCGGTTTCTCCAAAAGCCCGATCGCCCTGACAGATGCCAGCGGTCAATTTTTAGGACTGTTAGACAGCCTGAGCCTGCTGCAATTTATCGCCTCACAGAGCAGCCTCACCTCGCTACCAACAGCAGTCAAAGAAATCGAACTAATCCCGGTTTCCCAAGCCCTCGCCACCGCCCTAGGCGCTCAAGTGCGCTTTGTAGAAGCAGGATTGAAACCCTCAGAAAACCTCAACTCCCTAGTCCAACTGCTGGAAAAATTGCCCCTACCCCTGAGATTGCAAACCCCCAGCGGACAGATAGTCAGTCAAAACGCATCGTGGCGGACTTTGCTGGGAGCAGGCCCAGAACCAATTCCAGAACCAGCAGCAAATTTGGGCAAACACTCGTCCCACAAACCAAACCATTCAACAACCGAATACACGAGCACCCAGGTAGAAGCTATCACCCAAGAGTGCAAGAGCTTAGTAGGAGTAGGTCGATCGGGCGATTCCATGCGGGATAGCTTCGCCTCGCGCGATTCAACCGGAGCCACCAGTTGCCCGCTACCTCTGTACGCTGCCGCCTCGCCATCAACCTTAACCGCTCCAGCTTGGTGCCCCACAGCCGGCAAACCAGACACCTACATTTGCGATTGTCCTGTACAAACAGGTCAAGAACGGATCTGGCAATTTGTCAAACAGCCGCTCTCGGACAACCTAATTTTAGTCATGGGACAAGATGTCACCGAAGAACATTTAGTCGCCAAAGAACTAGCAGCAAAAAACGCAGATTTAATCCACCTCAACCGACTCAAAGACGAATTTTTATCCTGCATCAGCCACGAACTAAAAACCCCGCTCACCGCTGTCCTCGGTTTGTCCAGCCTGCTCAAAGATAAATTGATCGGAGAACTTAACGATCGCCAAACACGCTACGCCAAACTCATCCATAAAAGCGGGCGGCATTTGATGACAATAGTTAACGACATTTTAGACTTGACCCGAATAGAAACCGGGCAGCTAGAACTAATTCCCGAACCAGTCGAAATAGCAGCCACCTGCAAAAGAGCCTTTGAACAAGCAAAACAACTGCAACAGCAAGAAGAAAAATCCCCTACCCAGCCGAGCCAAACAAACGGCGCAGCGGACGCAGAACCATCCGCGAAAATCGAATTTACACTCGATATTGAACCGGGATTGAGCTATTTAATTGCCGACGAACTGAGGCTGCGACAAATGCTCGTCAACCTTCTTTCCAACGCCCTAAAATTTACAGAAGCAGGTGGGAAAATCGGATTGAAAGTAAATATTTGGGAAGGTTGGCTCGCCTTCACAGTTTGGGATACCGGCATCGGCATCCCCGCCGACAAACAGCACCTGATATTTCAGAAATTCCAACAGCTAGAAAGCCCGCTAACCCGCCGCTTTCAAGGAACCGGACTGGGACTGGTACTGACTCAACGCCTAGCTAGGCTCCACGGCGGAGACGTTTCGTTTATTTCCTCAGAAAACCAAGGCTCTCAATTTACATTGTTGCTGCCACCAAATCCTCCGGGAAATAGCGGGGAAGAATCCCCAGCAGGTACAGCCGCAGATGAAGAATTATTGAAACTAAGATATCAGATTCCGATCGCCAATTCTCGCTCTCGTTTAGTATTAATAGTCGAAGCAGTTCCCAAATATATCGAAGATTTAACCAACGTCCTCTCCGGTTTGGGCTACCAAGTAATAGTCGCCCGTTCCGGCACCGAAGCGCTGGAAAAAGCCCGCAGGTTCAGTCCCGAAGCGATTTTCCTCAACCCGTTGCTGCCGCTGCTGTCCGGTTGGGACGTGCTGACGCTGCTCAAGAGCGATCCCGATACCCGATCGATTCCGGCGATCATCACAGCCACCAGAGGCGAAAAAGAACGGGCTAGTGTCAACCGCGCCGAAGGCTTTTTGAGCTTGCCGGTCGAAGAATCGGCTTTGCGCAGGCTGCTGGCAGACTCGATCGGCCGCCCCGATGCCAATGCAGCCAAAGTGAGGAGTTCTTTAACCGTGTTGTGGCTCAGCCCGCAAAACAGTTCCTCTCAAGGTTCTGCTTTACTGCTAAATCCCACATACTGCCGGGTTTTGGAAGCAGACGACCTCGGTCAAGCAGAACTCATGGCTCGAATTTGGCGGCCCGATGCGATCGTCTTGGACAGTACAAGTCAACTGCAAAACCCCTTAGCTTTTATCGAACAGTTAAGTCGGTCTCGAAATTTGGGTTCTCTCCCCTTAGTAACTTTAGACCCCGCAACGACGCAACTAGCCAATCAGGTCAAAGGATTGTCGGTATATCCCTGTTTGGCCACCGGCAGTTCCAAAGGCAGTGAAACCTCAGGCACCGGGTTGTTAGCCTCTGCGTTGTGGCAAGTGATTCAAGTAGCTGCGGGCATGAGTTGGAAGCCCAGCATTTTATTTGCTGACGTTTCGACTTTACCGGACTTGCATCGCAAGGCTGGGGGGAACCAGGGCATGGGAGAATTGGAAAATGGCGATCGATCGACAAAAGCCGAGATTCCCATACCCCATTCCAAGTTTTCTACTCCCAACTTTCAAGCTTTGATTCAGTACATCCAAACCGCAGGATTTCGAGGGGCGATTGCCCCCTGCTGGACAGAAGTTTTGCAGCAGTTGCAATATCAAAGCGTTGACTTAGTGTTGCTGTGCTTGCGAGATACCCCCTCAGCATCCCCCGCGATGCTGCAAGCGCTATCGAACCTGCGGCAAATGGCAGTAAAACTGCCAATTTTAGTTTGGGACGATCGGTCTGCTGCAAATTCGGAATCCGAGGCGATCGACTTTCTGCTGCAAGAAGTATCAGCCAAAATTTTACCTTCTTCCTTGTCAGCAGCACAATTGTTAGACAAAATTCAACAGACTTTATTAACTCACTGAAGTTCATAAAAATGAATAATTTACCCGAAAGAATTGGTTTACAGCCGGAACCTTGATCGGGGAAAATTAAAATCAGACTATTAGACAAGATTGCAGAAATCTTCGAGTCATAGAGCAACCGCAGATATCGGGCAGATGCAACACCGATTGACGCAGATGGTTTCAGGGTATTTTCGGATTTTTGCAATAGGTCTATTCATTACTACAATCCTCTTCCTTCCAGGTAGAGGTCGCCGTCGAGCGGTCAACTGTCAACTGAATGAACTCGTTTCTAGTGACGACGACATTCCCCTCTTAATCAGTTAATGAAAAATATTATTCATGAGAAAAAATAAATTTCTGCAACTATTTTAGTGAAAACCGCGAATCGTTGCGACTCAAGAAACAAGAGAGCATCTCATTTTGGTAAAAAGCATTTTTTTGTTTGAGTGCCAGCTTCCCCGCTCGCAAAGGTTATATATGTGCGATCGGGGACAGCACTATAAGATCAAAATTGAGATGCTCGCGGAAACAATATCAAAAGTCAAAAATATGAGTTATTATAGGCGCGAGAAACCATTATACTTTTTCCTGGGGCTGTACAGTGCCTAATCGCATTCCTTTACTATCTCTAGTGCTCGCACTCGGTTTTTGGACAATACCCAAGCCAGTTGTCGCACAGGCACTTCTGCCTTACACCCTGCAAATCGACTCGGCCGGACTCGAACAGACAGCCTTGAGCCTTGCAGAACGAGCTGTTCAGCTAGCCAGACTCCAGCAGTACCAACTCGCCGTCCCCAGTGCCGAACTCGCCACACAGTTAGCCCCCAAGAATGCTCAAGCTTGGAGTTTGTTGGGCAGCTTGTACCTTCAAACCGAGCAGTTTGACAAAGGCATTGAAGCTTTAGAGCAAGCTCAATCTCTGTCGCCAGAAAATGCCTCAATTAAATTTGTCTTGGGAGAAGCTAACTTTCGGAAAGCGAACTACGAGAAAGCAGCCGAATACTTGCAAGCAGGATTAAAAATAAAACCAGACACTGCGGGCGCATTATTTGATTTGGGCAACGCTTTTTACAAGCTGAAGCGGTTTGATAATGCGATCGCCCAATATGAAAAAGCCTTTGCTTTAGAAAAAAAACTCTGGCCCGCTATCAACAATATCGGATTAGTCAAATACGAAATGGGAGATGTCGATAGCGCCATCCGCCGCTGGCAAGAAGCGATCACCATCGACGACAAAGCAGCAGAACCAATGCTAGCTCTAGCAGTAGCACTCTACACCAAAGGCGACAAAGAAAAAGGTTTAGTCATGGGAGAAGCAGCCATCAAATTAGACAAACGCTATGCCACTGTAACTTTTCTCAAAGACAACCTCTGGGGCGATCGGCTACTCGCAGCCGCCCAAAACTTCCTAGCCACTCCCCAAATGAAAGCAGCACTCACTAAAATTCCCGACGCCCCAGCCTCTTCCGATTCATCGCCCTAATTACTAGAAAGAAAAAGAAGACTATTCATTATTCCAATCCTCTTTCTTCAACGTAGAGGTCGCTCTCAACCCAACGGCCGGCTTTTCGGGCAAGCTGTCAACTGTCAACTGTCAACTGTCAACTGTCAACTGAAAATCAGCCAAATTCACCTATGACATCCACCGATCCGATCGCCCCCCTAAGCTGGACCGAACTAGAGGCACTCACAGACTTTCAAATCGATCGCGTCAACGGGCCAACTAACTCTCAATCCCGCTTACGCCTCTTCGGACAGCCCGAATCCGATGTGAGAGTCACACTGTACCGCGATAATCATGCCTGGTGTCCCTATTGCCAAAAAATCTGGCTGTGGTTGGAAGAAAAACAAATTCCCTACCGCATTGAAAAAGTTACCATGTTCTGCTATGGGGAAAAGGAAAGCTGGTACAAGCGCAAAGTGCCATCGGGAATGCTACCGGCGATCGAACTAGACGGCCGTATCATTACCGAAAGCGATGATATCTTAATCGCCCTAGAACAAGTCTTCGGCCCCTTGGGTTTGGGCATGAAAAACCCCCAAGTGCTTCCCCTGCGACAGCTAGAGCGAATGCTGTTTAGTGCTTGGTGCTCTTGGCTGTGCCGCGTCAGTACAGGCGGAGCAGATCAGCGCAACCGCAACCAATTTACCAGCGTTGTCGCCCAAGTCGAAGCAGCACTCTCGCGCACACCCGGCCCTTATTTCCTGGATGAGTTTGGCACCGTCGATGTAATTTTTACGCCCTACGTCGAACGCATGAATGCCAGTCTTTACTACTACAAAGGATACTCCCTGCGGGAAGAAAACCCGCGCTTTGCTGACTGGTTTGCAGCGATGGAAAGTCGCCCCACCTATCGCGGTACTCAGAGCGATTTCCACACCCACGTCCACGATTTACCGCCTCAAATGGGCGGCTGCTGGGAAAACGGCGAACCGCAGATGCTACTCAACAAAGCCCGCGTGGATAATGGGCCTTGGGCTGGATTACCAGATGTGATGTATCCAGAACCGGAAACCTCGCGCGCTGAAGCACTTCACCGTGTTATCAAGCACCAGCACAACATTATTAAAGTCAATCCTGCTAATGACAGCTTATTTGATGAGGCTTTGCGTTGTGCTTTAACTTTGATGATGACTGGGGAAGTTTGTACTCCACCGGCCGGATCTGATGCGGCTTTGCGGTATTTGCGCGATCGGGTAAATGTGCCCCGCGATATGTCGATTTACGCGGCCAAGCGCTTGAGGGAAGCTTTGGAGGAAACGGCGGCTTTGGTGGGTGATGGCCAAGGTTCTCCGATTCTGCTGAAGAATCGGCGAGATCAAGATCCGGCTAACTT
>JBDTEI010000059.1:0-4344 GCA_039922675.1 Microcoleus sp. | reverse complement strand
GCCCGCAATTTTTGCGACTTAATCAAAGCCTGAGCAAAATCCGTTCCCGCCTCTTTGCACTCGTGAATCGTCGCCGCCGTCGGCTTAAACTTCGCTCGAATCGGCTCAAATCCAATGCGATAGCCAGCATCTTTCAGCTTACCTTCAACTAAATCGATCGCCTCACCACTCCAGCCAAAAGAACCGAAAACCCCGGCTAATTTGCTCTTAGTTGCTGTAGACAACACAATTCCCAAAGCAGTTTGAATTTGCGTCGGCGCGTGTCCGGCTAGCGTGGGAGTCCCGATGATAAATCCGGCGCATTTCTCGATCGCCTCTTGAATTTCTCCCGGTTCGGCAAATTCGCAGTTGATAGTTTCAACAGCAACACCCGCTTTCGTAATCCCTTTGGCGATCGCCTGCGCCAAAGTAGCAGTGTTGCCGTAAGCCGAAGCATAAATCAAAGCAACTGTCAAGTCTTTGGAATTTTGTTGTTGGCTCCATTCCCGATACAAATTGCTCAGTTCATGGAGGCCGTAACGGACGATCGGGCCGTGACCGGGAGCATAAAATGCTGTTGGCAAATCAGCTAATTTATCCATTGCGGTCAGCACTTGTTTCGCCTGAGATGCGTGCAGGGAATCGTAATAATAGCGCCGATCTTCGCTGTAAACACTCCACCCTTCATCAAATACTTGGTCGCCGCAAACGTGAGATCCAAAAAATTTGTCAGTGAACACAATTCGAGTTTGCGGATCGTAGGTGCAAAGTTCGTCAGGCCAGCGGGGAGTCGGAGTAGCCAGGAATTTTAATTTGTGACCTTTTCCTAAATCGAGAGTTTCTTCTCCGCGAACGATCATAATGTTTAACTCTTGTTCGGGAAAAGCCGATCGCAAAGCAATTGCAGCGGGATTTGTACAAACAAAAGCTACTTCAGGAGCTAATGCTAACAGAGCTTTAAGCGTGACGGCTCTATTAGCATTAAAATGCCCCAAAATCACGTAATCCAGCTTTGTCAAGTCCACCCGTTTCTGCAAATAGTCCAGAAAATTTTGGGTGAAAGATTCCCCGGGCGGGTCGAACAAAGCTGTTTTGTCGCCTTGAATGATATAGCTATTTGCTGTTGTCCCTTTTTGCAGGGAATATTCTACTTCAAATTTGAGTCTGTCCCAAGTACGCGAGCGTACAATAAAAGTATCCAGTGCGATCGGGATAAACTGCACGTCGCGGGGTTTGGTATTAGATGCGAGTCTAGTCAAAGTGTTAGTCATTAATTGCACCTATGAGAAACTGAACTACAGAACTTCTTTTGATCTCGTGCCAAAATTTGGTATTTACAATATCAAATTTTGTACCTTGAGGCTGTAAATTGGTATCCAGGTCAGTCAGAAATTCCCTGGTTTTCAAATCGTCTCCAATTAGGATAAAGCTCACCCCAATTTCTTGATTTTTATCTATTTTATTTGCCGCACTTACAATAATTTCGGCGACAGCAGCGATATTTTCTGGTTTTTCATCAAGGACTACAACAATTATTGCTCCTTTTTTCCCAGCAGCCTTTGTTTTGAGCTGAAAATAATCGCTGAAAGCTCCTTTGAGTGGTTCTGCCAAATTAATTGCCGTCGGATTTGCTGAATCGAGTTCCGTGTTTTGTCGCTGCAAAATTTCAGCTAACCGGGCAACATTTGAATTTTTATACTTCCACATAGGAGTAGAAGCTTCATAAACCGTGATGCCGTCGCTGTCAAATTCCTGACATTTTTTTGCTAAGTCGATCAGAGATGCCTGTGCTTCTACCCATTCCTCGTACAAATGATGTTGGGGGTCTCTGCTGGCATCGCTTCTGGCAATAATAATTGTGTAATCTCGGTCTTCTAAAAGCTTCGCAGGCATTGGCAATTCCCCTAGTTAAAATACACTCAGAATGACAAGTGTTTGCCCGGTAAAGGTGCTGGTGGCGCACCATACTTTTATAGCCCGATCAGGTGTTGCACACCCTAACACAGAGTAAGAAAGGAAGAGAGAAATAAAGAAAAGCAACTGTTGGGTACGCAAGGTGCGCAGTCATGGATATCAAAATCCTCAAACCTTGATAAATCTCATTTGTAGCTGAGGCAAGATTCCCCTAAATCCCCCTTAAAAAGGGGGACTTTGATCTGTTTCCGGTTCCCCCCTTAATAAGGGGGGTTAGGGGGGATCGAGCCTCGGATGTAAACGACCTTTATCAGGGGTTAAACGCGCTTGTTGAAACTTCCTTCTTCCTTCTTCCTTCTAATAGTGATTGCCGACTTTTCGGTGGTGAACCGCCGGCAGTGCTTCGGGATTGGATACGCGACCGCTATCGACCGTAGCATATACGATATGATGATCCGAAAGTTCCATCCGGCTAACCACTTCGCATTCCATGTAAGCCAAAGCATCAGTCAAAATCGGAGAACCGTTGGTAGCAGGTTGAGTTTTAACTCCAGCAAATCGATCGGCACCAGGAGCAAAACGCTTTAAAAAGTGCTTCATCAGGCTTTGATAATTGCCTTCTTCGAGCACGTTAAGCACAAATTTATCACCCGCGTGCATCATCGATTCGATCGCCCGATCCTTCGCAACTGCGATAGTTAAACCCAGCGGTTTAAAACTGGCTTGCGTCACCCAAGAAGCCAACATCGCACCGCTAACCTCGCCTTTTTGAGCAGTAATGATGTACAATCCGCCGCTGATGCGTCCCAAAGCTTTATCAACATCGCTATCGAGGGATTTCATCTGCTTGACAGCTTTATCCCGCGACAGCCACTGTCCCAAGTCGGTGCCGGCTTCGTCACAAAGTTGATAAATCGCTTCCGTCGGGGCGTCTTTAATCAAAATGTTGGGAAATGCTTCTTTCAAACCCAACTCTTTGAACTTGTTTCGCAGCGGATAAACCGATGCGTCATCGCCGCCGCCGGATTCGCACAAACCGAAGGATTGTTTGTTGTTTGCTGCTACTAAAATTGTATTGATAGCGGCTTCGGCATTTTCTGCAGCAGCGCCGTTACTCGGCGGCGAACAAATTACGATACCCGCAGCGCTACCGACAAGTTCCCGAACTTCTTGTAAGTCGGCGATTTTCAAGTCCATCATTTCTACGGCGACACCGGTTTTGGTGATTCCGTGGGCGATCGCCTGGCTGAGTCGATCGCTAAATCCGTAGTCAGAAGTGTAAAATACCGCTACCGTGGTTTCTGCCTTAGCTTGGGCTTGGCTCCACTTTTTGTAACGTCCGGTAAGTTCAACTACATTGTACCTGAGCAGCGGCCCGTGACCGGTCGCCACCGTACCGATTTCTCCCAATTCTGCCATGCGTTTCATTGCACTCAAGACCGATCGAGCATTGGGGCCCATCAAGCATTCATAATAAAAGTGGTAATCTTCCTCGATCGCCGCTAAATCGTCATCATAGGTGCTGTCGGAACAGTAGTGCATCCCGAAAGCATCGCAGGTGAACAGCACTTGAGTTTTGCTGTCGTAGCTAAAAATAGTATCAGGCCAGTGCAAGTTCGGCGCCGACACAAATTCGATAACGTGGCCGTTTCCTAAATCTAGTTTGTCCCCATTTTTGACGATCAATCGCTCAAATGGTTGGTGTACAAGGTTTTCTAAAAATTGAATTGCTACTTTCGCCCCCACCACAATCGCTTGCGGTGCCAAAGCCAGCACATCTTTGACCAAACCGCTGTGGTCTGGTTCCGTATGGCTGATAATTAGATAATCAATCTCTTTCGGGTCAATTTCCCCTGTCAGAGTGTCCATGTATTGCTGGCGAAACTTCTCGTGCGAGGTATCGACGAGGGCAGTTTTTTCGCCGCGAATGATGAATGAGTTGTAAGTTGTACCGTTTTTAAGACCGAATTCGATGTCAAAGCGGTCTCTATCCCAGTCCAGGCATCGAATTGCCGTTGTGTCAGGGGCAATTTCGACTTTTTCCACCGTCAATTTGCGTTGGACTCGTTCAGTCAGCGCTACCATCAGGCCTCCTTTTCTGTTACCCATTACCTTATTGTTTCCATTCTGACACGTTTCTTTTGTAAATCTTTATAAAATTTCTTATGACGGTGTTAAGTAACTTCAAGGTTCTGGATACGTGCAGCGGGCGAGCAACTGTTTTTTGCAAAAATCTACAAATTAGGTCTTGACAAAATTCATATTTTACCGCTTCGACATTTCAAATAAATTGGACGCACCCGCTACCTCAGAAACTCGGTTTCTTGCTATATTTCTCGTTACTGTTCCCAAAACTCGTAGAAACCGGGTTTCTAGCCCCCGCGCCCGCCCTTCCTCGACTTGCATCCGCTATAACTTCAAGCCAAAATTGATTAACTGATGTAAAGCTAT
>JBDTEI010000058.1:0-6352 GCA_039922675.1 Microcoleus sp. | reverse complement strand
GCTTGCCAGCGGGGTCTGATTGATTCCACTCTCGATGTAGTAATAGCTGTCATATAATTAGACCCTCTAAAATTTTCTTCTGCCTTTTCTAGAGCTTAACTAATTTTCTTCTAAAATCGTGTTAAGTATTTTTAAATTAATGGTAACTTTTGTGTAACTAACTGAGAAGAATTGTTAAGCGATCGCGCGATCGCACAGCAACCGTTTAAAAAATGTAGCGATCGCAATTTATGTCATTGCGAGAAACGTTAGCGCCAGCGATCCGTTAGCTTTTATGCGTTCTTGAAGGGTAGGAAAGCAATCGCAGGGTCTATGTTTCATTACTTCTAGGGAGTTGTAAGGTGCGTCAGCAGCGGATTGTTTGCTCAAATAATTAACGGCTAAAAGCTGACGCACCCTACTAAATTAATTCTTCAGTCCCTATCTGCTGCGGACTTCGTTTGTGTAGTGGCGGTTTCAACCGCCGACTTTTATAAATAATCATGCCTAAATTTCAACTATCATCTTGGCTTCCCCGCCTCCCCACTCAAGTCTGGATTCTCGCCGTCGGCAGATTGCTCTCCCAAAGCGGTACCGGTTTTACTTTATTTTACGCACCGATCTTTTTTGTCGATCGCGTGGGCTTATCTGCAACTGCTGTTGGCATCGGTTTGGGTAGCGGTTCAATTTCGGGAATATTAGGCCGCGTTTTGGGCGGTTCTTTTTGCGATTCTAAATTTTGGGGAAGGCGGCGAACTTTATTGCTGGCGACAATTATTGCGGCTGCGGCTTCTTTTGTATTGGCGGCGACTCATGATTTTACTGGCTTAGTTGCGGGCAATTTACTGATGGGTTTGGGCGTGGGTTTGTATTGGCCTCCCACCGAGACGATGGTGGCGGATTTAACTGAGGGCGCACAGCGACAGGAGGCTTTTGCTTTGACGCGGCTTGCTGATAATTTGGGTTTGCAAGTTGGGATTATTTTTGGCGGTGTTTTGATTGCGGTAACGGGGAATTATCGATCGCTCTTTATTATCGACGGTATCTCGTTTTTAGTGTTGTTTGCGGTGGTGGCGATCGCGATCTCAGAAACCTACAAACCTTCTACTGCAACAGATGCAAACCCCAAAAATCGGAAAAATGGCTGGATGGTGGCGTTGAACGATCGCACTTTGCTAGTATATGCCTCGGTAAATGTTTTGTTCACTCTCTACATTTCCCAAATTCAAACCACGATGCCGCTGTATTTTAGTAAGTTTGTGCAGGTGGGGACATCGGGAGGAGGCTTTTCTACAGGTACAATTACCGTTTTGTTTGCTTTTAGCACATTTTTAACGGTAGCTTTGCAACTGCCGGTTGTGAAAGCTTTGAGGCGGTTTTCCCCTCCGCAAGCTTTGATGGTTTCGGCGCTGCTGTGGGGAATCGGATTTATCGCGATCGGCTTGACGGGAATGGCAGCAACTGGGAATCTATTTTTAGCTGTTTTAGGCTTGAGCTTTTTGTCCTTAGCGACTGTTGCTTATACGCCTTTTGCTTCGGCTTTGGTGGTGGATTTAGCGCCGGATTCTTTGCGGGGCGTGTATTTGGCGCTTAATTCTCAGTGTTGGGCGATCGGCTATTTAATCGGGCCGCCGCTGGGCGGTTTCGCTTTGGATCGGGGTAAATTGGGGGCGGATTATTATTGGTTGGGTTTGGCTGTTAGCGTGATAGTGGCGATCGCGATTTTGCGAAAGCTCGATCCAATGTTGAAAGAAAAAATCATTGCAAAGAAACAACTTTTGTGATATATCAATTAGATAAATAAATAAATTGCCAAAAATGCCGATCGCCCTCAAACTGCGATCGGCATAGTTCGCACACACACCCTAACCAAGAAACCGGATTTTGGAACCGAGATAGAAAGTTTTAAGCAAATATTTTGCCTAAAAACCCAGTAGATCGATCGTCGCCCCTGCGTCCGCCAACTAAGGCAATTATTTTATACAAAGTCGCCTCCGTACACACTCTATCTGTATGGTACTTCGGCGCACCTGACCCCTACCAATCGTAGAGGGACATCATTTTGGCGCAATTCATCACATTTCTTATTAAAGATATAAAAAATCTAAAATTTATGAACTTAAAACTTGTGGCTTTCGCTACCAAATAGATTTACAATCGCTATAAAGGTACAAGCAATTTTAGAATTTATTGGTGAGGAGTCGCAGTGAAAGTACATTTACTATTTAGTGCCGGCGGAGTAGGTTTACTGTATCTACTTATCGCTTGTTTACCATTGGCAGCTATGCCACCTGTTGCAGATCAAGAAACATTAACCACTCAAGACTTAAAAGAGTCAGATGATCAAACTAGCCTGAATACAACTGTTGAAAATCAGGTCAAAATCCCCGAAACATCAGAAGTCAAACAAATCGAGAGGCCGCAAGTTGACAGTAGCACCTCAACAGCCGATCGCGTCGCCAACCTCAATCAGCCCGAAACAGCAGCATTAACCGCAGACAATCCTGCAAAAAACTCATTAAACTTAGCCGAAAAACCAGCCAACCAAGCCCCAGCCGAAATCGCAGACACAACATCTGCGATTCTGGCCCCAAACCCTGCACCAGCTCAAGTCACAGAAAAAATATCTGTGATTCTGGCCCCAAACCCTGCACCAGCCGAAGTCACAGAAACAACATCTGCGATTCCCGCCCCAAACCCGGCATCAGCCATTGCTCAAACACAAACACCTACTTCAGAAAAGTTAGCTGAAATCGAAAACAGCGCTTCCTTAGAACCCGCACCAACCAACAGCCAAACTCCCGAATCTACCGAACTCGAACAAGTAACATCTGTCTCGCAACTCTCCGACGTGCGCCCGACAGACTGGGCATTTCAAGCCCTGCAATCTCTCGTAGAAAGATACGGCTGCATAGCGGGATATCCAGACGGCACATTCCGAGGCAATCGGGCAATGACTCGCTACGAATTCGCCGCCGGTTTAAATGCTTGCTTGGATAAGGTTACAGAGCTAATTAAAGCAGGTACGGGAAATTTAGCGACAAAAGAAGACTTAACCACACTGCAAAGATTGCAAGAAGAATTTGCAGCAGAATTAGCTACTTTGCGCGGTCGAGTCGATGCTTTAGAATCCCGTACAGCGGAACTAGAAGCCAATCAATTTTCGACAACCACTAAACTCAGTGGCGAAGCAATTTTTAGCGTTGCCGATACTACCAAAAACAATCACAGCGATACCCAGACAGTCTTCAATTACCGACTGCGGCTGAATCTGCTTACCAGTTTCACAGGGAAAGATACATTAATAACAGGTTTGCAAGCTTACAACATTCGCAGCTTCGGGCCTCAGTTAGGTTTGTCAACGGGGGCATTTAGCGGTTTGTCGGACAGTCAGGCAAGGCTGAGTTTTGAGCCGCAATTTCCAGGCGTCAATCCTCAGAATCTATCTAGCGTTGGCGCTAATACTGTTGAACTTTACAAACTGCTTTACGTGTTTCCAGTTTCTAACAGCATCACTCTATTTGCTGGCCCGAAAGCAGAAACTACCGATGCTTTTCAAGCAATCACTCCCTTTGCCGGAGAAGGGCAAGAAGCTATCTCTAGATTTGCAGCTTACAACCCTGTAGTCCGCGTATCCGGAGGCACTTCGGGCAGCGGTTTGGCATCGGCAGGCGGGTTTATTTGGAACGTTTCCAAAAAAATAAATCTCACAGCTTTGTACGGCAGTGTAAATGCTGCTTTGCCCAACGATGAAGGGTTTCCAGCTACTCCGTTGGGGGCGGGTTTATTTAATGGCAGTACCATTGCTGCGGCACAGTTAACGATTAAACCAACTAGCAGTATTGACATTGGTTTGAATTATGCTCATAGTCGCCACCAATTGAATATTCTGGCGACTGGGTTGTCTGATGCTGATTTGGGTTCAATTTTGGGAAAAGATAGACAACCTGTTAACGGTGGCGTAAGGCTCAATTCCTTTGGCGGTACAGCAACCTGGCGGCTTTCTCCGAAAATTGCTGTTTCTAGCTATGGAGGTTGGATAATTGCTGATGCTGAAAGAAGCAATGCTTCTACAACTTTCAACAGTTGGATGGTTGGTTTCCATTTCCGAGATTTGTTCAAATCAGGAAATAATGCAGGTATTCTGTTTGGACAACCTTTGGATCGCAATTCGGTAAGTGGCGGTGCTCGTTTTCAGGAAAATAAAGCAACTCCTTACCATTTGGAAGCTTATTATCGTTTCAAGGTTAACGATAATATCAGCATTACACCAGGCGCTTTTGTGTTGTTCAATCCTGAAGGTACTAAGGATAATCAAACTGTAGGCGTGGGAGTTCTCCGCACTACTTTTAGTTTCTAGAGGGAGTTGGGAAAATATAGCCTCTTCGTGGGGTGGGGGCGGGTTTATTCAGCCTATTTGTGACCAGTCAATATTGTTGATGAACCCGCCCCTATCAACCAATTGTCGATTATTGATTACTAATTACCGACTATTTTCGGCGATCGCCCAATTTGCGATAAACTGATCTCAAATCAACTTGATGGTGAGCCAAAGCAACCAAAGCGTGATAAAATAAATCCGCAACTTCCCCAGCAATCCCGTCTTTGTCGTCATCTTTGCAAGCCATCACAACTTCCGCCGACTCTTCGCCAATTTTCTTGAGAATTTTGTTGTCGCCTCCTTCAAACAACTTGCAAGTATAAGAAGTTTCATTAGGATTGTCTCGCCGATCGCAAATCACGTCAAATAATTGAGATAACATATCCCCAGGCGGCGGTTGAATTTCCCCATCAACTTGGTGAAAACAACTTCTTTCACCCGTGTGACAAGCAATATCTCCGACTTGTTCGACTGTCACCAACAAAGCATCGCTATCGCAGTCGTAACGCAGCCCTTTGACATTTTGAACGTGTCCCGAAGTCGCTCCTTTCGGCCACAACTCGGAACGAGAACGACTCCAGAACCACGTCTGTCCGGTTTCGAGGGTTTTTTGCAGCGATTCCCGATTCATCCACGCCATCATCAACACTGTACCGTCTAAGTGATCTTGGACGATCGCCGGCACTAAACCGCGATCGTCGTAACGAATCTTTTCAATTGGGATCGATCGGCTCAAACTAGATAAATCAGTAGCAGACATAATTTTATGGCAACTTTCTAAGGATAAATTAACGCTTTCCTGTCGGAGATTTTTTTGATCAACCGCAGAGAACGTTCTTGACGCAGAGGAATAGATGAGATTGAGGAAGTGATGCACAAATTGTCAAGAACAATTTTACAAATTATTACACTTTCGGGCGATCGGTGGCGGTGCTGTTAAAGCGTGAAAAATTTCACCCATATTGCTAGTCATTGGTTTGTATCATAGAATCTACTACTATAGTTTCTTTAATCGGCCTACCCTTTAACCTGAAGTCGATATATTAAGTATCCTATCAACAACAGACGTTCACTAAGGAGACAACTTTGGTTTCTACAACCTTGAAAACCACCAAATCAGAAGAAATTTTCACCGCCGCTCAGAAATTGATGCCCGGTGGCGTCAGTTCCCCCGTGCGCGCCTTTAAATCCGTAGGCGGACAGCCGATCGTCTTTGACAGGGTAAAAGGAGCCTACATTTGGGATGTTGACAGCAACCAATACATTGACTACGTAGGCTCTTGGGGGCCAGCCATCTGCGGCCACGCCCACCCGGAAGTAATCAAAGCCCTTCACGAATCTTTAGAAAAAGGTACAAGTTTCGGCGCACCCTCGCTGTTGGAAAACGTGCTCGCCGAAATGGTGATTGATGCCGTTCCCAGCATTGAAATGGTGCGATTTGTCAATTCTGGCACCGAAGCCTGTATGGCCGTTTTGCGGTTGATGCGAGCTTTCACCGGACGCGACAAACTGATTAAATTTGAAGGCTGCTATCATGGGCACGCCGATATGTTCTTGGTAAAAGCAGGTTCCGGTGTCGCAACTCTCGGCCTTCCTGACTCTCCGGGTGTGCCAAAATCTACTACCGCCAACACCCTCAACGCTCCGTACAATGACTTAGAAGCAGTCAAAGCTTTATTTGCCGAATATCCGGGCGAAATCGCAGGCGTAATTCTCGAACCAGTTGTAGGGAATGCCGGATTTATTGTACCGGATGCAGGTTTCCTCGAAGGTTTACGGGAAATTACCAAAGATCACGGTGCTTTGTTGGTTTTTGACGAAGTAATGACCGGTTTCCGCATCGCCTACGGCGGAGCTCAGGAAAGATTCGGTGTCACCCCAGATTTGACAACTTTGGGTAAAGTTATCGGCGGCGGTTTGCCGGTGGGAGCTTACGGCGGAAGGCGCGATATTATGGGGATGGTGGCTCCAGCGGGCCCGGTGTATCAAGCT
>JBDTEI010000057.1:0-21060 GCA_039922675.1 Microcoleus sp. | reverse complement strand
TAACGCCGTCAAGTTTACGCCAGCGGGCGGAACTGTAGCAGTGCGCTTGGAAGCAGTAGCTGTGGCTAATTCCCCATCACCTAATTACGTGCAAATTACTGTTAGCGATACCGGCAAGGGCATTTCTCCTGAGTTTCTGCCCTACGTGTTCGATCGCTTCCGACAAGCAGATGGCTCGATTACTCGGGCTGACAGCGGTTTGGGGCTAGGATTGGCGATCGTCCGGCACTTGGTGGAACTCCACGGCGGCACTGTACGCGCCGAAAGTCCGGGTAAAGACCTGGGTGCGACATTCACGGTAATGCTGCCCCTGAAACAGCGTCGGAGTAAGCAGCCGCAATTGAGAGAGGAAAGGCAATTAGCTCCCGTGAATCCGGGTATTTTGGCTGGTTTAAAGGTGTTGATAGTTGACGACGAACCCGACAACCGCGAGTTTTTGGTGGTGGCGCTGGAACAGTTGGGGGCGACTGCGACTGCTGCTGCTTCGGCTGCTGAGGCGATCGACATTTTACAGCAATCCCCGCCAGATATTTTAGTCAGCGACATCGGGATGCCGGTTGAGGATGGCTACTCGCTGATCCGCAAAGTGCGATCGTCCGAAGCTGACAAAATCAAGCGCTTGCCGGCTGTGGCGCTGACAGCTTATGCTAGCCAACAAGACCGCGATCGAGCGATCGACGCCGGTTACGACGAACACTTAACAAAGCCGATCGATTCTGCTCGCTTCGCCGCCGTCTTAGCAAAATTAAATGTGCCAAAGTAGAGGTAAAAAAACCCACAACAATCAACCTCCCACTAGGGCAATTCCTGTACCGCTATGCCCATAAATCCCCTCAACCGCCCAGCAGACCAACTTTTTCGCAAGCTTCGCCTGCGAACGGTTCTGATTGTTCCCTTTGTGTTGCTAACAGTAAGCGCAGTCGGCGTCGTAGGCTTTCTTTCTTTTAAAAGCGGTCAGGAAGCAGTCGAGGAGCTAGCGTATCAGTTAATCGAACAAGTAGGAGAGCGAATTGACGATCGCCTCACCAATGATTCTGGGCCGTCCGCAATTAGCACTTTTTTGACCCGGCTGCACTTCTCTAAATCTGGACAAACTTTTATTATGGATCGATCGGGCAATTTGGTTGCCACATCCACCCTAGAAACGCCCTTTGTGATGCAGCCAAAAAAGCAACCGATGCCATTGCTAGCGGTCAACAGCCAGGATAGCCGAACCCGAGATATTGCTCAGCAACTCGCCAACCGATTTGGCAACTTCCGCACGCTGCAAACAGCCCAGCAGTTTACCCTGACTAGCCAGGGATCTCGAAAGTTTGTCCGCATCGCTCCCTATCGAGATTCCCGCGGCTTGGATTGGTTGATTGTGGTGGTGGTGCCAGAGTCGGATTTCATGGCTCGCATTCAAGCAAATACCCGCAATACATTGTGGTTGTGCGCGGGTACGCTGGTGTTGGCAAGTGCGATCGGATTGTTGACTGCCCGTTGGCTAACAAAACTAATTCTGCGCTTGAATACCGCCAAAAATCTAGGCAAAGGAGAATGGGAGCGACCTTTAGAAATTAGACGCTTCGATGAAGTCGGAGAACTCGCCGATTCCTTCCATCTAATGGCAGCGCAATTGCAAAAGGCTTTTACCGAACAAAAATCTTTAAATGAAGCTTTAGAGCAAAGCGAGAGCCAACTCAAGCAATTTTTAGAAGCTATACCAGCGGGGGTATCTATCCACGAGCCCTCGGGTAAAGTCGTGTACTTAAACGAAACAGGCAAGCGTTGGCTCGGCGTAGACAATATCCCCGAAGTGACTTTACAAGAAATGGTCGAAGTTTATCAAATCTACCGCCAAAACCAGCCGTATCCAACAGAAGAACTGCCCGCCTTCCGAGCGCTGCGGGGCGAAACGGTAATCCTTGACGATTTAGAAGTTCATCGAGATGGGGAAATTATTCTTTTTGAGGTGCGGGCCACACCAATTTTCGACGCAGGTGGAAACATTATTTATGCCATCAATGCTTTTACTGACATCTCAGGGCGAAAACAATCTGAAAAAATCTTAACAGACTACAATCGCACTTTAGCCGCCGAAGTTACCGAACGTACCTGCGCCTTAGATCGTGCTAACGAACAATTACAGAATGAAGTTGCCGATCGCCAATTGCTCGAACAAAAACTTTACACTTCGACCGAGCAAGTTCTGAAAATATTCGAGTCGATCGCAGATATAGTATTGATTTTTGAGCCCCGAGAAAAAACCATCCAAATTATACCCACCAAGGGAATTTATCAATACAACTATCAAGCGAATCAGATCGACTCGATCGTCGAACAATTTTTTATAGCCGAAAGTAATGATATTTATTTTGCTCAAGTTCGACAGGCATTAAAAACCCAAGAAACTATTAGTTTTGATTACAGTCTGCGGATTAATAACCAAGAAGTTTGGTTTGCTGCTAAAATTTCGCCGCTGTCCGATAACTCCGTGGTTTGGGTAGCCCGCGACATTAGCGATCGCCAGTTTGCCGAAGCCCGACTGCTGGAAGCCCAAAAAATTGCCCGTATTGGTAGTTGGGAATACGATATAGCCGCAGCAACCAGCACTTGGAGCCAAGAACTCTCTCGTATGTTCGAGCTCGATCCGACTCAAAAACCGCTAGCAACCGCAGAATTAATCGAGCGTTTTCATCCAGAAGATCGATCGCCCTATCTCACCATGCTTGAGCATCGATCTATCCACAAAAAAAGCTTTGAACTCGATCTGCGACTGATCCGCAGAGATGGCTCGCTCACTTACATTGAAGTCAAAGGTAAACCGGTTTTTGATGAAAAAGAGCAGTTGATCCGTTGGTTCGGTACTGTCATGGATATTAGCGATCGCCAACAAGCCGAGTCAGCTTTGCTAGAAAGCGCGCAGCGGGAACAAGCCATCGGGCGATCGATCGATCGCATCCGTCAGTCCTTAGATATTGATACCATATTCGCAACCACAACCTGTGAGCTGCGACAAACACTCAAATGCGATCGAGTCGCTATCTATCACTTTAATCCTGATTGGAGCGGGGAATTTGTTGCCGAGTCAATGACTTCGGGCTGGATATCTCTGATGCAAAAAGAATCGGACGATTTGAATTTGCCAAACAGCCTAGTTGAAGACTCTCAGTGTCAGGTGAAAAGCCTGAAAACCTACGGTCAACCAGTGCGGGATACTTATTTACAAAGAAATCGAGGCGGTATGTACGCTACAGGCGTTCATTACCGCATCATTGAAGACATATACAGCGCTGGGTTTAGTCCTTGTTACCTGGAACTGTTAAAGCAATTTCAAGCCAGAGCCTACATTATTTTCCCCATATTCTGCGGCAGTGAACTTTGGGGTTTGCTCGCCAGCTATCAAAATTCTGGGCCCCGCACTTGGCGCGAAGCAGAAATCAATATTGTACTGCAAATTAGCACTCAACTCGGAGTCGCATTACAACAAGCTCAATTGCTCGAAGCCACTCAACAGCAAGCAGTACAACTCCAACAAACCGCCTGGGCCGCAGAAGCCGCCAACCTCGCGAAAAGCACTTTCCTGGCAAATATGAGCCACGAACTCCGCACCCCCCTCAACGCAATTCTTGGATTCTCCCAATTGATGCAGCGCTCTGCCGACCTCAATCCTGAACAACAGGAAAATATCCGCATCATCAACCGCAGCGGAGAACACTTGCTAACTCTGATAAATCAAATATTAGATTTAGCCAAAATAGAGGCGGGACGAATTACCCTCAACCCAACAGAATTTAAATTAAGCAGCTTGCTGAACGAGGTGGAAGAGATGTTCCAACTCCAGGCACGGGAGCAAAAATTGCATTTAATATTTAACTACTGTAGCGATATTCCCGAATACATACAAACCGATCAAGTTAAGTTGCGCCAAGTTTTAATTAATCTGCTTTCTAACGCAATTAAGTTTACGAAAGAGGGAGGCATTGCACTAAGACTAAGTTCGGTTGTGGATCGTGAAAATCAGCAATTGCCAAACAGTAATTACCAATTATATTTTGAAATAGAAGACACTGGCTCCGGTATGGCTGCTAATGAATTAGAGCAGCTCTTTCAACCCTTTGTGCAAACTAAAACAGGAGAAAAATCTCAGCAGGGAACCGGCTTAGGGCTGGCCATCAGCCAAGAGTTTGTCAAGCTGATGGGCGGCATAATTACTGTCCGCAGTGAAGTAGGATGCGGCACTACCTTCAGCTTTGATATCCCCGCCACCGCCATTGATGCTACAGCCATTCAACTGGTAGAGCCACCGCGTCGGGCGATCGCTTTGGAATCCAACCAGCCGCGCTATCGTATATTAATTGTGGACGATCGATCGGACAACCGTCAACTGCTGATCAAACTTCTCGCTACCTTTGACTTTGAACTAAAAGAAGCCAGCAACGGCCAAGAAGCTATTGAAGTGTGGTCGAGTTTTGAGCCGCACTTAATTTTTATGGATATGTGGATGCCCGTGATGGATGGAAATGAAGCGACGAAACGCATTAAAGCCACGGTTAAAGGTCAAGCTACCGCGATTATTGCCGTGAGTGCTGCTAGCGCCGAGGAAGGGCGAACCGTTACTCTGTTAGATGATTGCGATGACTTTATCCACAAACCCTTTCGAGATGCAGAAATCTTTGCCACGCTCCACAAACATCTCGGAGTGCGTTACATTTACGATGAACCGGAGGGTGTCCCCAAGTCAACTCAAATCCATGCTCCGACTCCAGAGGCTCTTGCAGCTTTACCAGAAGATTGGCTGGCTGCTTTAGAGAAAGCTACCATTGAGTGTGATTTAGAGTTGATTCTGTGTCAAATAGAGCAAATTCGCGATCGAAATGACTCTTTAGCTAGCGCTCTCGCGGCATTGGCTAACGAGTTTCAGTTCAATCAAATACTAGCTATTATCCGACCCAAAACCAAATAAAAATTATATTAGATCGGCTTAATAATCAGGAATGCAAGTCCTCATGCCTTAAGGAGGACTGGCACTCCTCACTACAAACCTACAAAGGTTATTTTACCAGAAATGACATGAATTACGAAGTACCTCCAGTCTTCAAAGGGAATATTTTAATTGTTGATGATGTTCCGACTAATTTGCAACTTTTAGCTCAAATACTCTCGAAGCAAGGGTATAAAACCCGCACCGCACCCGACGGTCAACTAGCTCTGCGGTCGATCGAATTAACTCCTCCTGACTTGATTTTACTGGACATCATGATGCCCGGTATGGATGGCTACCAAGTGTGCCAAGCGTTGAAAGCTTCTCCTACAACCAAGGACATTCCCGTTATTTTTATTAGTGCTTTAAATGAAGTGTTGGATAAAGTTAAAGCCTTTGAAGTTGGCGGTATTGATTATATCACAAAACCTTTTCAGGAACCAGAAGTTTTGGCGCGCGTCTACAATCAACTCGTGCAGCGCCAGTTGTTCCAGCAAACACAATCCTACGCCCTACAACTAGAACAAACTTTAACTGAACTCAAGAACACTCAAGCTAAGTTAATACAGAAGGAAAAAATGGCTTCTTTAGGTCAACTAGCGGCCGGGATTGCTCACGAAATAAACAATCCAGTCAACTTTATCTACGGCAATATTGGTATGGCGACGGACTATGCACGAGATTTGCTTCGGCTGATCAAATTGTACCGACATCACTACCCGCACCCCGTGGCAGAAATTGTCGGCGAATTGGAGAAGATTCAACCCGACTTCATTGCAGAGGATTATCCAAAACTGCTGCATTCGATGAAAGATGGTGCTTCTCGGATTAGCAAGATTGTGCTATCTTTTCGCAACTTCTGCCGCCTTGGCGAACAAAACTACAAGCCAGTGGATATTCATGAAGGCATTGACAATACTTTAGTTATTTTGCAACACCTGCTCCAGGGAGCAAACAAGGCTGGTGAGATTGAGGTCATCAAACACTACAGTCAATTGCCAAGAGTCAATTGTTACGCCAGTCAGTTAAATCAGGTGTTCATGAATCTGCTAACTAATGCTATTGAGGCCCTGGAAACTCAACCGTCTCCCCGAAAAATTACCATCACCACTTCAGTATGTTGTAACTCAGAACCTGCGCTGCACAATCAAGATGCAAAATTTCCAGCTCAAAACTATAAATCCGTTGTGATTTTAATTGCTGATAACGGTTGCGGGATGTGTGAGGAAGTGCGCCACCGGATATTTGACCCATTTTTTACTACGAAGCCTGTTGGTCGTGGTACTGGATTGGGGTTGGCCATCAGTCACGATATTGTAGTGGAAAAACATCGAGGTCAAATCAGTTGTATTTCTGCTCCCGGCCGGGGAACAGAGTTCATTTTGCAGATTCCGATATCTGTTAGAGCAGTTGACAATTGACAATTGACAGTTGCTCTGAGCTGTTTCATTATCCTGATTTTTCTGAGAATCAAACAGCCCTGCACTACAAAAATGGTTGATTAGACCTCTTGCAAAAATCCGAAAATACCCTGAAACCATCTGCGTCAATCAGTGTTTATCTGCCCGATATCTGCGGTTGCTCTATGACTCGAAGATTTCTGCAAGAGGTCTATTGTGGTAATCAACCTACGTAGTTACTTTAAATCCAGCAAGCCGCTAGTTTTTAGCTTGGGATTAAACCGAATTTCTTCGGTTACACCGCGAAGTTTTAGCAGCGATAATATTTCATTTTCTACCCGCCGCGCTACATTCTTCAAAATTTTATCTTTAGCAATTTCATCGGCGATGATTCCTTCATAATTTGCCGTTTCTTGGGCCGTCATCACGGTTTTGGTGTCGATGGGATCGTTCCACTTGGTAGCGTCTGCACCGTTACCCTGGGGCTGCGAACCGTTTTCGGCAATCCAACTTTCTCGGATGCTTTCTAGTATAGTGCGGCTGGGTCGATCGATAATTTGGACTTTCAGCCAGTAGCAATGTTCGGTTTGGCGCACCAAATGCTGTTTGAGGCTGAGGTAAGTATCGCGAGAATAGCCGACAAATTGCAGCACTTTTTCGTTGTCGAAAACCGCGTACACGCCGATTTTGCCCTGAACAAATTCGGGCAATTTCCCTTCTGAGTCAATGTATGGTATGAATTCTAAACTGGCGAGAGGGTGAATTTCTTCTGTCATTTCTGGTTAATTGTCGATGTGAATTTTTTCTGACGTTTTTCTGATTTTTAACTAATTCCACCTAATTTAAGGTAAAATGCGGAGCGCTAAAAAGCTCGGTGTGTATGTCTTCTTCCTTCTTCCTTCTTCCTTCTTCCTTCTTCCTTCTTCCTTCTGTTTAACTAATTCTTGAAAACGCGATAAACCGCACAGAGGCGACTGGGTTTAAATATTTTGGCTTGGAACATGAAATTAGGCGGGACATTGACGATCGCAAAATCGATCGATTCGTGATACTTTTCAAATTCCGCAGGCATTCCCTTCGGCGTCTCGCTGCTGTAAGGGACTGGCTGAAAAAGTAACTCGGCAAACTCAATGCGCGAACACTGCAATTGTACGGCTATTTGTTGGAGAAAGCTTTCACCCGTTAATGAACCGAACAGTGCAGCTTTAGCATCCGGTTCGAGGACAAAACTGCTATCGTAGCTTTCAATAATCTTGAGACCCATTTTTTGTATACTCCTGACAGACGATCGGCGCATTCTGAATTTTACCCGACACCGACCGCTTTGAGGACACTCATGCTCATCTGTTGGCATTCGGCAGAAGTAAGTAAAAATATCACGATCCCGAAATTTTGACAAATAGCCCTGATTTATTTGCCGATCGCTTTTATCATGTGCCTATAGAGAACGAATCTACCAGACAACGAGTGAACTACCCACCAGCAATCGGCGTACCGATATGCTAGGAGCTTCCCAATTCAAAGACAACAGCCTCGACAGCAGTAGACTTACGCCCATACTGTTTTGGTCTTACACTGCCTCCAAGGGCAATAACGCTGGTTCCCAACGCCAATAGCCGTAAGCCTTCATTTTTGATATTTATAGCCGCGTTGATGTCTCGGTCGTGCCGATTAGAGCAGTGGGGACAATTGAATTCACGAACAGACAGATCCATTTTTGGCAACGACAGTAAAGTTTCGGAACAAAGGTGCGACGATGGAAAAAATCGACCTACTTCTAGGTATACCTTCCCTTCTGCTTCTGCTTTGTATTTGAGCATAGTACAGAACATCCCCCATCCAGCATCACTGATGGATTTAGCAAGGCAATGATTCTTCACCATGTTCTTTACTGCCAGATTTTCTACGACAATGATTTGGTTTTCATCGACTATCTTACGGGATAGTTTATGTCGAAAATCTTCACGGACTCTAGCAATTCTAGCGTGAATTTTGGCAACAGCCAGTTTAGCCTTGCGCCGCGATTTAGTAGTTTTATCCCGTTTACGAGATAGCTTCTTTTGTTTACGCTTCAGGTTGCGTGCATGATTTTTGAGATGTCGAGGATTCGGGTATTTAGAGCCTTCAGACGTGACAACAAAGTCAAGCAATCCCAGGTCAATCCCGATAGCTTTACCGTCCTCGTTTGTGGCTGGTTTGTCAGCCCCATCATCCATCAATAATGATGCGTAGTAGCGACCATCAGGCATCTTGGACACCGTGACAGTTCTCACACTGCCCACCAATTCACGATGAATTTTAGCCTTAACTACTCCAAGATTACCAGGGAATTTAATCTCGGCATCACCCAAAATTTTAACGTTTTGTGGAAATTGAATCGATTGTTTGCCGTGGCGTTTCTTGAAAGTTGGATATCCAGTTCGACCATCAAAAAACTTGATAAATGCTTGAGACAAATTCAGCACAGAGGACTGAAGGCATTGAGAGTAACACTCTTTGAGCCATTCAAACTCAGTCTTCCAGATTGGGATCTGTTTTTTCATCGTCAAAGCAGAGATACCTTTCCCAGTCTCTTTATAGGTCTGGGACATAGTAGCCAATGACTGATTCCATACCCAACGAACACAACCAAAAGCTTGCGCTAGATGGCTCTGTTGTTCCTCGCTGGGATAGATTCTGACTTTGACTGCCTTCAACACCATGTCTTTATCATACTTATTAGAACCATGATAACACAGATGCCAAGACTAGACAAGGGCGAAGATTTGTTCGCTCACTCATGCACCGCCTCTCTTGCCGAGAGCAGAGCTTGTCGGAAAAGTCGGCGGTGCAATCGGAAAGGCGAGCTCGCCTTTCATCCCACACCAACCGAGTACGTTATGCTGTGGGGATTCCCGTCTGTCAAGCTAAAAGTCTATGCAGAAGATCGAAAACGCATCATTCCCAGCTTTGAGAAGTTCCCCAAACCAGCCGGACTGGGTAGAATTAGCAGAATACGCCTCTATTGCAGGTTCAGCGATTGGCACGATTGCAGCAGGATTGTCGGGGCAAATTCTCTACGCTGCCGCCCCGTTAACCGCAGCACTCTCGCTGAATCTCGCCAATCGCCAGCGTTTCGAGCAACAAATGCAACAAAAGGCAAATTCTGCGATCGCGGAGGTACAGGCCGCAGCAGAAGGTCGATCGCAGCAAATTCAGATCGTACCTGGAGAACCTGCGGAACTCTACAGCGCCATCTCGGACTTGAAACAAAAACTTCTGGGCTTGGAATCGAGCGCCATCGCCGACTTACAAGGTGCCGTAGCATCTCTCGAACGCCAAACACAGGCGCTTCCTGCCGATTCTCAGGAACTCTACACCATCTTGTCGGATTTGCAGCAAAAACTCCGCATTCTGGAAAATAGCGCCCTCAGAGAGGATGATTGGGAAAATGTCAACGTCCGATTTTTATTGATGGACGAAAGGTTAACTGAGGTTAAAACTATTACAGCTCAGTTGGAGGAGCGATCGAACGAAGTAGACTTGAATGAAATCCAAGATTCTCTGAAGCATTTGCAGGTTTTGCTTGATCGACCGACAATAGACACAGCGACGCTGCAAACCGAGATTCAGCATTTGCAGAAACAAGTTTCCGAGTTGCAGCGCCAAAACCAAGAAATTGTCAAGCCTTATTTGCAGCGCCTGACTCGCGCTGTCAAGAAACTATCAGCAAATTAGTCTTTCGTAGGGTGCGCAGTGCGCACCGAATCCGAGTCTTTCCTGTGTGCGCACCAATGACCAATGACCAATGACTAATGACTAAATTTTTGCCAAGCTTGCCAGAAAACATAAAAAGATAATATTGCCAAGAGCGATCGAAAAGCTATACTAATAGTGCGATCGGGCAATCTCGGCAAAAACCTGGTACTGATTTGCGCGCCCAACAAACCGCCACCGCCCAGAATCAATCCCACAACCCACAAAACATTCCCCCGCGCCGCGTGTCCCGCCGTCGCCGAAATTGCCGTGATGACGATGACACCCAAACTCGTTTGAATTGCGGTTTTAATGCTTTCTCCTAACAGCAAAATTTGCAGGGGAACCATAATCACACCACCGCCTACGCCGAATAAACCCGCTAATAAACCCGCCGCACTGCCAGTTGCCATTTTAGTAAAAGCTGGATTGCCTAAAATATTTGAATTATTGGGTAATTGGGAATTGGGGATTGAGGATTGGGCATTTTCTTCTTGTCCCGCTTGTCCTCCCAGTTCCCCTTGTACTTCTTGGGCTTTCTTCTTAGCTGTGATGCGCTTGCGAACATCAATCAAATAAATATTCAGCCACAGCAACAACCCAAAAGAAAGTAACAGCAAATAAGGCGGAAATATCCCTGCCAAATAAGCACCGATTTGTGCTGTGATGACGGCGGGAAATCCGATACCTGCGACTTTACTCAAGCTGAGGTAGCCCATGCGCCAATTCTGGATGCTACCAGAAATAGCTGTAAGGGCGATCGACAAACCGCTAGTAGCAACCGCTTCCACCGGAGCGTAGTTGAGAGCCACCAACAAAGGCACCAGCACCGTACCGCCCCCGATACCCAAAAATCCCGCTAAAATTCCGGCAAAAAGTCCGGATGCAACCAGAATCAATAATTCACTGACAGTCATTATATCAAGTCCGGTTAATTGGTAATAAAACCTCTACGGGCATTGGGCAAACAGGGCAAACAGGGCAAACAGGGCAAACAGGGCAAAAGTATGATAACTATTCAACCGGACATGATATTAGTCAACTGTCAACTGTCAACTGTCAACTGTCAACTGTCAACAGTTAACTGTCAACTGTTAACTGTTAACTATTAAGAGTCATTAGTTGTGCCGTCAGGCATAATTGCCCGCCTCAAATCTGCATCGCGCAAGTTAGTTCGATTGAGATTAGCGTCAATCAAAACAGCTTCCACCAAAACAGCCCCGCTCAAATTAGACCAGCACAGCTTGGCCCGGTACAAATTAGCACCGCTCAAGTTAGCTCCGCGCAGCGTTGACCAACTCACATTAGCAACTCTCAAATTAGCATTGTTCAGATTAGCTTCCGTGAGATTAGCTCCAATCATCGTGACTTGGCGCAAGTCTGCACCAGTGAGGTTTGCCCCGCTCAGCATCGCCCCGCTGAGAATTGCCTGAGTCAGATTAGCTCTTTCTAAAAGCGACTCGCTGAGAATGGCATTTGTCAGGTTTACTGCTTTGAGAGTTGACCAACTCAAATTGGCCTTCATCAAATTAGTGCGAATCATACTAGCTTCGGTTAAGTTTGCCGCAAACAAATTCGCTTCGGTAAAGTTGGCTTCTGTCAAATTAGCTTCCGTCAAATTTGCTTTGGTCATGTTAACTTCTCTCGCCATTGAGCCGCGGAGGTTTGCTCCCACCAGGTTAGCCCCGCTGAGATTGGCGCGGCTCAAATCGGTACCGATGAGATTTGCTTCGCTGAGGTTGGCTTCCGTCATGTCCACTCCTGCCAATTTCACCTCGCGCAAGTTAGCTCCCGTCAGGTTAGCGCCTTTGAGGTTTGCATTTTGGAAATTCGCTCTAGTAAAGTTAGCCTCGCTGAGGTTTACCCCTTTTAAGTCGGCCCCCACGAGGTCAATCTCTCGAAAAATTCTTTCTCCGGCCGCATATTGCCTCAGAATTCGATCGGCCTCCATGTCATTCGCCTCGCAATTTTTTTTTCAAACGTTAGAGTGATGGGTTTTACCACATCATCCCAGATAACCACGGTATTCACGCTGCACACTATAGTATCGGTAGAATCTTTGCACTCCGCTTTTTTGGCACTGCTGTGCCGCTCCCTTGAGCAGGGCATGACAAATATCAACGCTTCTGAGAAAATCAAAAATAGCCTAAAACTATGGGGACTAGGCAGTCAATCGATTGTAGATTGTAGATTGTAGATTTTAGAATTGACTCCACAGATCAGTTGACAAGTGACAACCCAACGACGGGCGAGGCAAGCTGCCCACTGCCCGCTGCCAACTGCCAACTGACAACTGCCAACTGACAACTGTCAACAGACAAAGGAAGTTTGAGAATGCCTGAAAATTTGAGAAGCCAAGGTGTGACTGGGGGCGTGCAGCGCGCGCCCAACCGAGCAATGCTGCGGGCCGTCGGTTTTGGCGACGGCGATTTCACTAAGCCCATTGTAGGAATTGCCAACGGCTACAGCACGATTACGCCCTGCAATATGGGATTGAACGACCTCGCTTTGCGGGCTATTGCCAGCGCAAAAGAAGCCGGCGCGATGCCGCAAATGTTCGGTACGATTACGATCAGCGACGGGATCTCGATGGGAACTGAAGGGATGAAATATTCTCTGGTGTCGAGAGATGTGATTGCAGATTCGATTGAAACTGTTTGCAACGGCCAAAGTATGGACGGGTTGCTGGCTGTGGGCGGCTGCGACAAGAATATGCCGGGAGCGATGATTGCGATCGCCCGCATGAACATTCCTGCTATTTTTGTCTACGGCGGCACGATCAAACCGGGACACCACAACGGACAAGATTTAACCGTTGTCAGTGTTTTTGAAGCCGTCGGTCAATTCAGCGCGGGCAAAATTGACGAAACAGAACTCACCGCAGTGGAAAAAAAAGCTTGTCCCGGTGCCGGTTCCTGCGGCGGAATGTTCACAGCAAATACGATGTCGAGCGCTTTTGAAGCGATGGGCATGAGTTTGCCCTATTCTTCGACAATGGCTGCTGAAGATGCCGAAAAAGCTGACAGCGCGGCAGAATCTGCCACAGTTGTAGTGGAAGCCATTCGGAAACAGTTGTTACCGAGCCAAATTTTGACTCGCAAGGCCTTTGAAAATGCGATCGCCGTAATTATGGCAATCGGCGGTTCAACCAACGCTGTGCTGCATTTATTGGCCATTTCAAATGCGATCGGCGTTGAGTTGTCCCTCGACGATTTTGAAACTATTAGAGCCAAAGTTCCCGTGCTGTGCGACCTCAAACCAAGCGGCAAATATGTAGCAACCGATTTGCACAAAGCCGGCGGCATTCCTCAAGTAATGAAAATGTTACTAGAACAAGGTTTGCTCCACGGCGACGCCCTGACTATTAGTGGCAAAACAGTTGCCGAAGTGCTGGCAAATATTCCCAGCGAACCCCGCAGCGACCAAGACGTAATTCGCCCTTGGAACAACCCGATGTACGCCGAAGGACATTTAGCAATTCTCAGGGGAAATCTGGCAACAGAAGGAGCCGTCGCTAAAATTACAGGCGTTAAAAAACCGCAAATCACCGGCCCGGCGCGAGTATTTGAATCTGAAGAAAATTGTTTAGATGCAATTCTCGCCGGCACAATTAAAGCCGGAGATGTGATAGTCATTCGCTACGAAGGGCCAAAAGGCGGGCCGGGAATGCGCGAAATGTTAGCACCAACTTCGGCAATTATTGGCGCAGGTTTGGGCGATTCTGTGGGTTTAATTACTGACGGCCGCTTCTCTGGCGGGACTTACGGCATGGTTGTAGGTCACGTGGCACCAGAGGCGCAAGTTGGAGGCACAATTGCTTTAGTAAAAGAGGGCGATTCAATTACGATAGATGCTAAGAATCGGTTGTTGCAACTCAATGTTGCTGATGCAGAATTAGAGCAGCGCCGAGCAGCTTGGCAAGCTCCTAAACCTCGGTATACTAGGGGCGTTTTGGCTAAATACGCTAAGTTGGTTTCTTCTAGCAGTCTCGGTGCTGTGACTGATTTAGGTTTGGGTTAAAGAAGGAAGACTTTTTTTAACCGCAAATAAACGCAGATGTACGCAGATGAAATACTATCTGTGTACATCTTTTTTTCAGTCGCTGATATAGCAATCGCCACAGATGCAGACGGCGGTTGAAACCGCGTCTATATAAAGGAACTCCGCCTCCGCAGACTGAAGAAGATAACGTAATTTTAATAGCCTTGTCTTCTCTTCAACCTGCGGAGGCGCGTGAGTGTTTGTCTAGGCGCGGTTTCAACCGCCCGTTAATCTCTCTCTCCAAAATCTCAGGCAATTAGCCCTTATTCAAAAAGCGGCTAGCCATCGACATGGCGTCACTAATATCTACGTTGCCGTCTCCATTTCCATCTAAAAACGCATTCAAAACTGGATTTCCGCCCTGGGCTGGATTTTGGGCGTTGCCGCCGGATTGCAGCAAGTTGAGGACGATCGGCACTAACACAGGGATCATCGCCTGCACTGTCGCGTTATTCAAGCCGGTTCTTTGAGCGATATCCTCCACTATCTGCGTTAACTGGCCGCCTCCAAACAAACTCTGTACCGCTTGCGGATTGGGATTTGTGCCACTAAATTGGTTGACAACTTCTTGGGCTTGTGCGTCTCCAGATTGCGATCGCACGTCTTGCAATGCCGATCGCACGTATCCGCCCAAAACCGACATCGCTAGCTGAGTCGTGCCCGCATCGACGCCGTGGTTGCCGCTCAACTGCTCTACCGCACCCAGAATGTTGCCCAACTGATTGGGACTTCCTTGTTGGTTGGGATTGTCGATCGCGCTCAAAATTTGGTCAAATAGTCCCATAATTTTCGCTCCTTGCTGTAATTGCTCAACTTTAAATTATAGCAAAGCCTGTTTTTCAAAATTACCTAAAATAGTTTTGACTTGGGTATTTTCACTCATCGAGCCACCTAGCGACAGCGAATCAAGAAGCAATATAAAAACTGATAATTTTTAAGTTTTTACAGTTCCTCTCATTTTTGACTTGGTTGGTGCCTTACTATTGCCAAGGGAATTATATTCGCCACGATTTGGGAGTTTTAACAGCGAATTTGGCATTAAATTCTCATGCTTGATCGGCAGGGCGATCGCAAATTCCGTCCCCATTCCCATCTCCGACCAACAGTTAATCGTCCCGCCGTGTTTCTTGACGATAATTTCGCGCCCGATTGCCAATCCCAAACCTGTACCGACACCTCTAGGTTTAGTCGTAAAGAATGTTTCAAACATTTTTGCTTGACTTGCCGCAGGTATTCCCGTACCGTTATCAGAAATTCGCACTACCACTGAGTCGTCATCCAAGTATTCTGTAGCAATCACAATCCTCGGCGAAAAAATCGGTGCTTCCTGCTTTATTGACTGTGAATCAGATTGTTTTGTCGCCTCTTTAGAGCGGGTTTTCTCAATTTTTGCTTGCTCTTCTACAGCATCTAGCGCATTGTTTATGACGTTGACAAACACCTGGTAAAGCAAACCCATATAGCCTTCAACAGGCGGAATATCCCCGTAATTACGCACCACTTCAATTCCCTGTTTAATCCGACTGTTGAGAATCAGCAAACTGCTGTTTATGCAGGCGTGCAAATCGACCGGATGAGGCACCGTATCGTCGAGGCGAGAAAAATCTTTCAAACTTAAGATAATAGATTTGGCTCTTTCAGCGCCCACTTGCATTGAGTCAAATATTTTCATCACATCTTCTTTGAGAAAATCCATATCTATGTCTTCGGCTTTTTCCTTCACTGCGGCAGGTGGCTTGGGAATTTGTGTTTCGTAAGTTTTGAGCAAATCTAAAAGATCTTGAACATGATTTCTCGCCGGCGCGATATTGCCATAGATAAAATTAATTGGGTTGTTAACTTCGTGAGCAACCCCTGCTAACATCCGCCCCAAAGTTGCCATTTTCTCATTTTGAAGTATCTGGCTTTCTTGTTCGGATTTCAATTCTTCTAGCAAGTGATTTACTTTCAGAATTAGTTGATTCATCGAAGCTGCCAATACTCCTACTTCATCGGTGCTGCTAACTGGTACTTGCAACTGAAAATTAGACTCTTTGGTCACTCGCTGAGCGATTTTAGTTGCGGCGGTGATGGGTTTGGCGATCGCCCGACTCGTGAAGCGCGACAGCAGTGCTGCAACTACGATCGACAGTGCCATGCTACCAACAATGATTTGCACTCGTAGCGTCTGGGCTTGCAGCACGGCTTCCCGCGCTGCATCTTCTTGCAATGTGGCGCGATCGATAATTTCTGCTAAATCATTGACCGCCTTATCTAATTGCAACCCAATTGTATCTCGATCGAAATTAGACAGCAATTTGCGTTCAACACTTTTCTTGTCGAGATTATCTGGCAAACTACTGATTTTTCTATTGACTAATTCTAGCCGATTAATGTAATTAAACAGCAGGGAATCGTATTTTTTTATAAAATATTGTAAGCCAGCAATATTTTGGTTGCCTGTCTGACTTTTGACTTCAGATAGCGACCGTTTTAAACTGTAAATATTCTGTTGTAGTTGTTGGTATTTGCTGTCAAATATTTCTGACCGATCGAACCCATCAATCAGCCACTCTTGGCTATTTTGCATCCGCAGTAAAGCTATTTGCAACTTATTTAAAAGCCTAATTTCTCCATCGAGCTGTACATGATTGTTAGTTCTGCGATAGTAATGATTCCCCGCTAGCATCCCCACAGTCGTTCCCCCGATCGCAACACAAAGAGCAAGTGCGTAGCCTCCCCAGATTTTGTCCCTAATACTGAGGTTTCCCAAGGAACGGGATATTTGAGCGAAATAATTGAGCAGTGGTGGCTGGCTCTCTTTGATCTGATGCTCGCAATAGGTAGGACTCTCTTGTGAAGGCTGGTTCTGATGTTTGAGCTGCATAGATATGAACCTGTGAGTAATTCACGCACTGACGATTAAGTCTAACTTAACTCACCGCTGATTTAAGATTGCCCCATAATACTTAATTTGATAATTTTTGTGAATTAGGACGCTCTTACCCTGCCTAAAAAATCCGGTTTCTCGTTTCCGCTTTCGGGGCTTCCCTGACGCACTTGCGTTAAAAAACGGGTTTATGCGTACTTAATGTGATATTTGTTTCGGTATAAAAAAGTATTGCTCGATTCGCGATCGAATAAATCACCGATTAAATAGGTAGGTGCAAATAAATCGGCTTACGATTTGGGCGGGTGAATGCAGCAATAAACTGTCTGAAGTAGCTACAATTATAGGCTGGGGCGCGATCGTCTTCGTTGATGAGCCTCCCGTAGGGACGGGCTTCGCTAACGCACTTGTCCATCTGCACCCGCTACTACTCAAACCCGCCAAATCGCCCGCCGCCCAAGCAGCATCGGGATTTGCGGGCGAAACAGTACGATCGGACACTTCGCCATTTGAGATTTGATATTTTAGACTTCCAACGACTGATGACGATCGCGGTAATGTAAAAATCAAAGTATCACCCTTTTATTTGCCACTCCCGTCATGCCTTTGCCGCGCCTGTTAACCTTAATTGCTGCTTTCTGCCTCGCCCTGGGGCTGATTATTGGGCTGGTGAGTTCCTTAACAGGGCTTTACAGTCAAGTTGCGTGGTCTGCCTCTCCGCTGCTGGCTAACTTGTTGATTTTCCTGATAATTGTACTTTTGGGAACCCTAATTTTTGCCATATTTTACTATTTTAGGCTGCTGCAACGCCCGGGAAAAATTAAGGGAAAACGGGCGATTAATCCCAAGGTTCCTGTTGTAAAAAGTGAAGCTGCTTCGGAAAATCTCAAAGCAATCAGACAGCAAGTCGATCGCATTCAAGACGAAGTAGCGCGGCAAGCTTTGCTGTTGAGAGCCCGCGAAATAGAAGCTAGCATGGCCCGCGGCAATATTCGGATCGTTGTTTTCGGCACCGGTTCTGCGGGCAAAACTTCCGCTGTCAATGCTTTGGTGGGGCGGATGGCGGGACAGGTGGGCGCGCCGATGGGCACTACCGAAGTTGGAGAAACTTACACTCTGAAATTGAAAGGAGTCGATCGCGAATTAGCAATTACTGATACCCCAGGCATCTTGGAAGCGGGAGTAGCGGGGACTTACAGAGAGGAATTGGCGCGGCAGTTGGCGGCCCGGGCTGATTTGATCTTATTTGTGTTGGACGGTGATTTGCGCAAATCTGAGTACGAACCGCTGCGGACTTTGGCCGAAATTGGCAAAAGGTCGATCGTGGTTTTTAATAAAGTTGACCTTTATCCCGACAGCGACAGAGACGAAATTCTCGATCGACTGCGGCAGCGAGTTAAAGGTTTAGTATCAGCAATGGATGTAATAGCAATTAGCGCCAACCCCCAAAAAGTTGTCCTAGAAAGCGGCACAATTTTTCAGTCTGACCCGGATATGATGCCATTAATTCGGCGCATCGCAGCAATTTTGCGAGCCGAAGGCGAAGACTTAATTGCCGACAACATTTTGCTGCAATCTCAGCATTTGGGAGACCAAGCGCGCAAGTTAATTGACGCTCAAAGGCGGCGCGCCGCTGATAAATTAGTAGAGCGCTTTCAGTGGATCGGAGCCGGAGTAATTGCCGTAACGCCTTTACCAGTTGTGGATTTGTTAGCCACAGCAGCAGTTAACGCTCAAATGGTAGTCGAAATTGCCAAGATTTACGGCTGCGAATTAAATATCGACCGCGCGAAAGAATTGGCATTGTCTCTCGCCAAAACCCTCGCAAGTTTGGGAATAGTTGAAGGCGTAATTCAAGTAGTTTCACGGGCGCTGCAATTAAGCGTCGCCGGCTTTGTACTCGGCAAAGCAATTCAAGCAGTCAGCGCCGCTTATTTAACCAGAATTGCCGGCAAAAGTTTTATTGAATATTTCCGCCACGACCAAGATTGGGGCGACGGTGGGATCGCCGAAGTCGTGCAAAGGCAGTTTCAGTTAAATCGGAAAGACGAGTTTGTTAAAGCATTTGTCAAAGATGCGATCGCCCGCGTTGTCGAACCTCTGAACATCTATCAGCAAGAAGCATCGGAACCAGAATTAGAAATGCCAGAAGAATTGGAACCAGAACCCTTGTATCAATCACAAGGCGACGATTGGGAAACTTACAGTAACAAGCGAAACGATGAATGGTAATTAGTCATGACTCATTAGTCGCACGGCTGTTTCATTTTTCATTCTGCTAAAACCAGTCCTCCTAGCAGTTAAGATTGTCCGAAGAGAGGCACGAAGCAAACGAGCGTGTCTATTTTTTATATGGTTTGATTGACTGGACTCTTTTCTTCCAAGTGTATTGGGTTAAAACCGACTCGCATAATAATATAATAATATGCAGTCAGACAGAGGTAGGTTAAAAACTCTGTCTGACTGCTGCTGTGATATCCGGAAACAGCGTTATTTGAAATTAGTCGATCGCATCTGCCGCTCTTTCTGCTGCTCGTTGAGTTTTGTCAATATCTCGATTCACTTTCGCGCGCACCTTATCCGAGGTATCTTCAGCGCTGTATTTTACATTTCGCGCTGCATCTTTGACATTTTCTTTGCCTTTGCTGACATTATATTTCAGTGACTCAGCACCCTCAGCAGCTCTTTCTTTTGCTCCCTCGGTGGCTTCTTTAACAATCTCTTTTGCTCCCTTCAAGCCTTCGCGAGTATTTTCCTTGAGATTAGCAAACCCTTCTTTTGTTTTGTCACCAAACTCATCAGCTTTCCGCTGAGCGGTGCGAGCATTGTCATTCATCTTGTCGCCAATTTGGTCAAGTTTGTTCGGCGCGTCATCTGCTACCCGCCGCACGTTTTCGCGCACATTGCTGCTAGATTTGGTGTCGATGCGGCGCTGGGCTTCCTCTTTGAGAAGCTTAGCTTTTGCTTCTGCTGCTGTAAGGTTTGGGTTTCTGGGATCTGTATCGCTGTATTGATTCTGGCCGCCTTTATATACGGAAGTTACAGCCTCTGAAGGCACTTCTTCTCTAATTTGGTCGGACGTTTTTCCGGCCATCACATCAGCGCGGTTGCAGGCAGTGCTCACAAATACTAAAATACCTGCCAGAAACACTGTTAAAATTTGTACAGCTCGAATTTTTTTCAGAAACGCAGTTAGTCGGCTCATAAAAATGCTCCTTTCTATTGTGATCTACTCAAATGCCTGGTGGTTCTGTAGATGGCTAGCATTACAGACTTAGGCACTAAAACACTTTTTTAACTATACGAATATAAACAGGAGATTTTCATCTATCTCAAGTCACATTCCTCAAGTTATAGCTATTTTCAATCGAATGAAATACAGAACTACAGTAGGGACACGGAATTGCCGTTTCCCTACTGAGCATTTGTGCGTTGAAATGTTTTGCGTTTTGGGCCCAAAAAAAACCTTCTGGTCAGGAACCAGAAGGAAACCGGTGTATGATCTCAAGTACAACAAGGTCTTTAATGGGAATTGTCCAATACATTGGGGACAGTACACATCTGTCTAATGGCTGAAAGTATCTGCACAGTTGCTAATCATTTTGAATAGCTGTTTTTAGACTCTTGCAGAATTCGCCGATCGCCTTTAAACCTTCTTCTGGAGTCCCTTGAGCCAAGCGTTTGACAAAAGCACTGCCAACAATCGCAGCATCTGCACCCCATTCTTTCACTTGGCGAGCGTGTTCGGGTGTCGAGATCCCAAACCCGACGCCGATGGGTTTGTCGGTGATGCTGCGGATTTCTTGTAGCAACTCTTTGGCTCGCGTATCTAAGCCTTCGCGCACTCCTGTAACCCCCGTCACGCTGACTAAGTAAATAAATCCTTGAGATTGGCGGGCGATCGCTTCTATGCGACTTTTGGGACTTGTGGGAGCAACTAATAATGTTAGTTCAATCCCTAATTTTTGGGCAGGTTGGATGAGACTGTCGGCTTCTTCTAAGGGTAAATCTGGTACAACCAATCCCTGAACTCCAGCACTTTTGATTTG
>JBDTEI010000056.1:0-10508 GCA_039922675.1 Microcoleus sp. | reverse complement strand
TTGACTCGAAACGTTTGCGGCTGGTAATGTCGCGGACGATCGCGATAATTTCGTCATCCGTGCAGAAGACAATTCTCGCTTCAAAATGGCACAGTGCATCCTGAATTGGCAGTTGATATTCTAGAACTTGAATCTCGCCTGTATCGAGGGCTTGTTGATTAGCAGACAAGATTTTTTCAGCAAAAGCAGCCGGCAATATGTCTTGTGCTTTTTTGCCAATAAATATGTTTTCCGGTACCAGCGTTTGGAGGTCTTTTGCGGGTTTGAAGTCTACCAAAGTGCCATCGGCGCGACAGCGAAAAATCATGTCTGGTATCGCGTTTAAAAGAGCGCGGTTGGTGGCTTCGCTCTTGCGCAATTCTGCTTCTGCTTGCTTGCTGAATGTCACGTCGCGAGCAACTGCATAAATTAAACTTTCTTCGGCAAACGGTGATGCCGTCCACGACAGCCATTTATAACTACCATCTCGGCAAAGATAGCGGGTTTCTAAGTTAATAACTGGGTTGCCCTTTTTCAGTGTTTCTAATTCAGCTATAGTTATTGCTCGGTCTTCTGGATGCACGAACTCTATCAAAGGTTTGGCTCGAAGTTCGGCTATACTGTAACCTAAGACAGTAGACCAAGCAGGGTTTAAGCGTTTAAAATACCCGTCGAAACCTGCAATGCAAAGTAAATCCAGCGAGATATTAAAAAATCTATCCCGCTCTTGTTGGGTTTGTTTTAATTCGGTGACATCCATCACCAAACCGTCCCAAATTATATCGCCGTTGGCTTGCTTGGAGGGCTTGGCCGCGCCTTGCAGCCATTTCACTCGCTCTCCCATAACTTGCCGCCACTGGTGATGCCAAGCTTGCTGAGTCGCTGCTGAAGTTGCGATCGATCGCTGCAACTCAGAAATGTCATCTGGGTGAACTGCTGAAAAAGCCAAGCCTGCATTTTCTTCTATTTGTTCAGGTCTTAAATTGTAGAGCTGCCAACTGCCAGGAGAAACGTAAGTAAAAGATGTTTGACCATCAATAGATAGCCGAAATTGATAAATCATTCCCGGCACGTTGGCGGTCATTTTTTGGAATCGAGCTTCGCTTTCCTGCAATGCTATTTGCTGGCGCTTGTACTCGGTCACATCTCGCATAATTCCAACCAACATTTTGGTACCGTCGCCTTTATTGAAGACAGTTTTTTTAGTAGAGATAATGCGTTCTTGTCCTGCGCTATCTGTAAAAATTTCTTCCGTTTGCTCAGGAATGCTTCTTTGCAATACTTGCGCGTCTTGTTGCCCAAAAAACTCGGCTTTTCCTGGGGCTAAAAAGTCATAGCCTGAATTGCCTATTAGTTCCGAGCGCCCTGTTCCCATTAACTCGCAAAAAGCGTCGTTTAATACGACCCATTTGTGCTGCTCATCTTTGACAAAAATTGGATCGGGAGTAGCATTAATCGTGTGATTTAAAAACTCTTCGGATGCTTTCAATTCTGCTTCGTAGCGGTAGCGATCGCTCACGTCCAAAATTACTTTAATCATCCGGTCGATCGAGCCATTCCTGCCGCGAATACAGCGCAGGGAAACTCTAGTATAAACTATTTTTCCATCTTTTTTGCGCCACCTTTTGTCTAAAATATAACCTTCGCTCTCCCCGGAAAAAATTTTATTTAACTGCTCTAAACTGGCCGACCAGTCTTCAGGAAAACCCCACTGCTCCCAATTTCCGTGCAAAAGTTCTTGTCGCTCGTATCCCAGCAAATCGCACAAAGCATCATTAACTTCCAACCACTCGCATTTTTCCGGTTCTGAAAGGGAAATTGGAGGAGCAATAATCGCAATTCCGACGAGGGAATTCTCGACTACCGAGCGATATTTTTCTTCGCTTTTTTGCAAAGCTTCTTGGTTGTGCTGTCGCTCGACTGCATAGCGGAGCGATCGCATTAAGACTTCGCTGTCGATTTTTCGCTTGACTAAATAATCCTGAGCTCCAGCTTGGATTGACTGCACGGCGAGTTCTTCATCGTTGCGGCCAGTCAGTACGACGATCGGAGTATTCAGGCTGTATTCTTGTATCTTGACAACTGTACTTATGTCTTGGCTGTCCGGCAGCGAAAGGTCCAGTAAAATCACATCAAAATGTTCGCAGGCCAAAAGTTGCTGTGCTTTGCTGAGACGGTCTGTACAGCTTACTGACAGCCTTTGGGATTCGGTTCGGCTGACATTTGTTTCTAACAATAATTCTTCGATCAGATCGGCTTCGGCTTGATTGTCTTCGACCAGGAGAACTTTAAAGCCGTTTCGCTTGGCGGTGGAGCTCAAAACTGATATCATATACCTTGCTATTTATCATAAGGCAGTCGAGGCAACTATTATAGCATACAAAGAATTTAAACCCTAAAAAACGACAGCAAACACAGAAAAATTATTTGGTTAAACAACTACAATATTCTACATCGACTGGCTTTGTGTTCTCAGTAGGTAGACCCACTCACAGGTAAAATTTTTACGGTTTTTAGAAGCTCGGTTTTTTCTGGGAACCGAAGCTGCTCGGTTGTGTTTTTTGGGCGATCGCCCCGGACAACCGATCACCCTCCTCGAACCGACGCTTTGTTGCCCGTAGATTGCGCTACCAACGCAATCCGAGCAATATCCCCGCACCACTCCGCAGCGCAAAAAATCGGTAGAAACTATGTTTAATCTGCACATTTTTACTACTTTTTTTTATAATAGCTTACAGAAACTCCCCGCTACCATTTCTTTACTTTTTGCAATCAAATAAATTTTCTCCATAGGTCTTGCTATTTAGCAAAAAAGTGATACTCTTGAAATAGAGGCAATCAAAAACTCTGCTGGATACAGCCTCAGAAAAAAAACTCGATAATTTTCGCAACAAAACTAGGTTAAGACATTGACAGGTATTTGTTTACTGTCATTTGTTTGCTGTCCTTTGACCGAACTGAGATGAAGTTAAGAGGGAAAAAGCAATGCTCGAAAAATTAGCAATTCAACAAAAACAAGTTTTAATTCCCAAAGAAAAAGCCTTAGTATTGTGGTTTGATGAAGTCGGCATCGCCGACATCCCCTTAGTAGGCGGGAAAAATGCTTCATTGGGGGAAATGATCCAACAGTTAACCCCCAAAGGAGTCAGGGTTCCCAACGGATTTGCAACTACAGCACACGCTTACCGCGACTTCATCGAGTCGGCGGGTTTAGAAGCAAAATTGCGCGAAATTTTTGTCGATTTAGACGTAGAAGATGTGCAGAACCTGCGACAAAAAGGCAAGCAAGCGCGGGCATTAATTCTGAATACACCGTTTCCGCGAGAACTGGAAGCGGCGATCGCCCATGCTTACGAAAAATTGTGCGATCGATACGGCGACAATACAGACGTAGCAGTGCGTTCCTCCGCCACCGCCGAAGACTTGCCAGATGCCAGTTTCGCGGGACAGCAAGAAACCTACCTCAACGTCCACGGCTGCAACAGCGTCCTCCAATGCTGCCACAAATGCTTCGCCTCCACCTTCACCGACAGGGCAATTTCCTACCGCCAACTGCGAGGTTTCGACCACTTTGAAGTCGCCTTATCCGTCGGCGTGCAGAAAATGGTGCGATCGGACTTAGCATCCTCCGGCGTCATGTTCAGCATCGACACCGAAACCGGTTTCAAAAATGCCGCCTTAATCAGCGCCGCCTACGGATTAGGAGAAAACATCGTTCAAGGATCGGTAAACCCCGACGAATACCTAGTTTTCAAACCCACATTAAAACAAGGTTTCCGCCCAATTATAGACAAACGCCTCGGCACCAAAGATCTCAAAATGGTGTACGATGTCGGCGGTTCCAAATACACCAAAAACGTCTCCGTATCGCCAACAGAACGCGGCAAATACGCCCTTAACGATGACGAAATTCTGCACTTAGCAGAGTGGGCCGTACTGATAGAAGAACACTACTCCCAAGTCCGGGGCACCTACACGCCGATGGACATCGAGTGGGCAAAAGACGGCAATACCGGCGAACTCTTCGTCGTCCAAGCGCGGCCAGAAACAGTACAATCACAAAAATCTGCTACAGTTTTGCGCCACTACAAATTGCACGGTTCCAGCACAGTTTTGACAACCGGGCGCGCCGTTGGCGAAGCTATTGGACAAGGCAAAGCCCGCGTAATTTTAGAAGTTAGTGAAATTGCGGAATTTGAAGCAGGGGAAGTTTTAGTCACCAATAAAACTGACCCGGATTGGGAACCGATCATGAAAAAAGCCAGCGCCATCGTCACCAACTCCGGCGGCCGCACTTGCCACGCTGCCATCATTGCCCGGGAAATGGGAATCCCCGCCATTGTCGGCACCGGTGACGCGACAAAAGTGTTGCAAAACAATCAAGAAATTACTGTTTCTTGTTCCGAAGGAGAGGAAGGCAAAGTTTATTCCGGTTTAGTTCCTTTTGAAATTCAAGAAACTGCGATCGACAATTTGCCCCGCACCCGCACTCAAATCTTAATGAATGTCGGCAACCCAGAAGAAGCATTTGGTTTGTCAGCAATTCCTTGCGACGGCGTAGGGTTAGCGCGGCTAGAATTCATCATCGCCAACCACATCAAAGCGCACCCTCTAGCACTGATTCACTTTGACGAATTGACCGATGAATCAGTCAAGCGCCAAATTGCCAAACTCACAGCACTTTACGAACATAAACCCGATTTCTTTACAGACAAACTAACCTGGGGAATTGCCACCATCGCCGCCGCATTTTATCCGAATCCCGTCATCGTGCGGATGAGCGATTTCAAGAGCAATGAATATGCTAATCTGCTGGGAGGGCGGCAGTTTGAGCCCAAGGAAGAAAACCCGATGATCGGCTGGCGTGGCGCCTCTCGCTATTACGACCCGAATTACCGCGAAGCTTATGCTTTGGAATGCCTTGCATTGAAGCGAGTTCGCGACGAAATGGGCTTGACAAATGTGATTCCGATGATTCCGTTTTGTCGCACCCCGGATGAAGGGCGCAAAGTGTTGGCAGAGATGGCAAAACACGGTTTAGTCAAGGGCGAAAATGGCTTGCAGGTGTATGTGATGTGCGAATTGCCGAGCAATGTCATATTGGCTGACGAATTTGCGCAAGTTTTTGACGGATTCTCGATCGGCTCTAACGACTTAACTCAGCTAACATTAGGATTAGACCGCGATTCTGCTTTAGTCGCCCACATCTTTGACGAACGTAATGAAGCTGTGAAGCGGATGGTGGAAATTGCCATTAAATCCGCCAAGAAGTACGATCGCAAGATAGGGATTTGTGGCCAAGCCCCCAGCGATTATCCTGAGTTTGCTCGCTTCTTGGTTGAGTTGGGAATTGATTCGATTAGTTTGAATCCCGATTCGGTTTTGAAAACTTTGCTTGATGTTGCTAAGGTGGAGGCTTCCACTGCGGTGATGGATTTAGCAGCCCAGGTTGCTAAAGTATAACCGTTCTCCCGTTCGATCGTTCGGACTTTCGTTCTCTGATTTAAATAGGACTTGCATTCCGAACGATCGCACCTATCCACAACAACCCTCACCAACAAACTGTTAACGCACAGGTTGCACAAGTAAATCTACCTAATTAAACATAAAATACGGCTCACGCTCAAGCTTGCTGTGTATATCTTCTACCTTCTACCTTCGGTCAACTGTCAACTGTCAACTGTCAACTATCAACTCTTCCTTCTGACTTCTACTTAGTTTAAAATTTACCTGGGAACTTTCCTGATTTAAAACCGTCTGCTGCCCGATGATTTCAGGTTGGGGATCGTGTAAATAAAAAAATATTATTCACAAAAGCTCTGAAAATGTGTTTACAGTTCTCCTGATTATTTTGATAGGTTTAGCTCCATCGCTAGTGTCTTTGTGGGTGATGCGCTCTGCCGAGAGGCAAGCCAGCGAGCGAATTGCAGCGGCCAGGCTGGCGGTAGCAAATAGACCCCTGCGAACTCAACTAGCAACGGGCGATCGCACTTACATCCAAGGCCTCGGTTATCCGATCGGCGATATCACTTGCGAGTATAACGCCCGCTCTAATTACATTCGCTGCGCTGTCAATCCTTCTGGGCCCTGTCTAGATTGTCGGTACTACCAAGCCAGAACTCTTGACGTTCGCGGTGAAAAGATATAGCTTGTATTGGGGATGGTATGTATGCATATTTGCTGATCTAGTAATTTATAAGTTAGTATGTACTTACGTGTAACGATTGTTGTTGGATCTTGTTCAGGATGAGCCGCGGCAAAACTCAGCAATTAAAACCTAATCGAGCAGTATTGCTCGGTTACACTTGCCATAACAGTTGGCATAACTGGCGGATTGCGATCGGTGTTTTTATAGTTGAGGACTTGCGCTCAGAAACCAGGTTTAGACGGTAAATCTTGGTTGGGGAGAAATCTAGGAATAAATTCGGTTTCTAGTCTCCTGGACGTAACTCCTGCTGTTAAGAACATGAGCGAATAAAAATCGCAAATAGCTGACGGGCAAATCTGCAAGTTGATTTCTCCAAAACACCATGAAAAATTCTGCACGAACAATTGTCCCGAGCATTTACCTTAAACAGAAATCCGCTCGCAGACTATAAGTTGACAGCTTGAGAAGTTGCTGGTGGGCGACACTAATCTGTTTTTGCGATCGCAGATCAACGCAGTCTCAAACCTGGATTGTTGTCACTAGACTGCAAGTCATGAATTTTTAAGACGCCTCGTCGATACAGGGTATGCCGATTTCCATTAAATGACCACGCCAAAAAAAGCAGACCAGCTCTCTACAATCGTCGCGAGCAGCGCAAAATTTTAGACTTTAGACTCATGTTCCAGCTTCCAGATTCATCTGTGGATGAAATCTCAAATCTCAAATTGACTGACACGCACGGAGCACTGCCGGCCTAATTATGTCACGGCCAGCACTCCCTAGCCATCGCCTCCTTAATTAATGTCTGGTTGTTATTGTGAACAGCGCTTGCGCACTCCTCACTCTCATAAACCGGGTTTTTTACCGAGAGTAAGGGCTGCAACGAAGTCTTTTATTCATCCAACCAACCCGGTATCTGCATCCAGAAATGGTAAATTTTGTCGGCAAAAAAGTGCATTAGACGATCTACAGAAAACCTCATCAAGTACATTTTTGAGACTAACTGTTATTGTCTGCTGCCGGATGTAAGATATCTGCTTGTTAAACATACACTCGCTCACAGAAAACCGAAGGCAAAATATCACCCGATAGATAGATTATTAGGATTTAAACTGTGCCACCGACAGCGCAGGCGATACAGCACTTTTGCTAGTCAGTGAAGTACAAAAAACTGCTGTCTGTAGGGGCGGTGCTGTTCCGCGCGAGTGCGGACGGTGAGCTTGTCGAGCTAACTGCACGTCGAACCCCCGGTGCGGGTTTTGACGGGTTTCCGAGGTCTACTCGATCGACATCAAATCGGCTGTATTTACAATGCTATCCAATAGCAAGATAGCACTAATTTTTGCTGATAAAAATCAGCCTGTTGCTCTTTCTAACAGTCAAAAAACAGAGCCTCTCACTCTCAATGAAACCTTTGTCAAAAGTGACAATTATCACTTTTAAATGGGCATATTATATACAATTAGCGAGGTAATCTTACCATGAAAAGCATTGGCAAAAAATTAATTTTTTTCGACCAAGAAAAAGCAGGTGATACCACCAACATTACCAGCGAGAATTCCCGAACAACAGTAACTTATCCTCGGGAACAACAAAGAAAGAAAATCAAAGCAGAGAAGTGTTTCGTGTCCCCAAAAATCGGTAGTGGCGCGGCAATTGAACACCCCGAGAGAGAATTTTTGCGAGCAACCGAGTCTGTGGGCACCCGGAGTGTAAAAAATATACTGTTCATCGATGGCAGAGTAGAGAACAGCGACAGCTTGGCAAGAGGAGCAACAGCGGGTACAGAGGTATTTGTACTGGACTCGATGCAGGATGGAGTCAAGCAAATTACTAAAATTCTGGCTAATTGCAGCGATTTAGACAGCCTTCAAATAGTTTCTCACGGTCAAGAAGCCAGAGTGCAACTGGGGTCAGCAGAACTCGGCAGCGACAACTTAGAAAGCTACAGCCATTTGTTGCAGCAGTGGGGAAACGCCCTCAGCGAGAGAGGGAATATCTTGTTATTCGGGTGCAGCGTCGCAGCGGAGGAAACTGGCGCGGCCTTCGTGCGGCGACTCAGTGAAATTACGGGTGCAGATATTGCAGCTTCCATAGGCTTGATCGGGAGTGCCGCACTCGGTGGCGATTGGGAATTAGAATTTTTGACAGGAGAAATAGGGGCAAGCATTGCCGTTGAGCAAGAGGTGCTGGAGGCATACAACGGAGTCCTCGGTACTTTAGTCAACGAAACATTTAAGAACGGCACAGTCAGGGGGCCTTGGACTTACCAAGGAAAAAACGGGGTATACGATCCAAGTTTGCCATTTACCCCTACCCAACAAAATGTTCCGGGCATCACCGGCGGAACTGTATCGGGCGTAATTCCCGCCTTGGGGGGGGACACTCCCGGAAATGGCGTTTTGCAGTTAACCCCAGCAGAGGAAGAGAAAAACGCTTTCGTCCTCTACAACAACCCCATTCCTTCGGCTGATGGCCTCAAAGTCAGCTTTGACTTTTTTTCCTACGGTTCAACTCAGCAATTTGACGCTCCCGGAGGGAGCTTCATTGATCCGCAGCCTGGGGATGGCATTAGTTTCTTTCTAATTGACGGCACGGCATCACCAACCAAAGCTGGGGGGTTCGGTGGATCTCTCGGTTATGCTCCTTTGGTAAGGCCACCTTTCGACAATATTCCGGGTATTAGTGGTGGTTATTTAGGCGTCGGACTTGATGAGTACGGGAATTTTTCAGCAGACACAGAAGGGCGATCGGGTCCTACTCCAGCTCCTTTTCCAGGAGAAGTGAACCCCCCTGGCTCTCCTTTTCAGCCTACTAATCCTTTGGCTGCTGGCTACAGACCCGATTCAGTAACGCTCAGAGGTAGGGAAGGTAATAATTACCCGATGTTAACCCAAGCCTTCGATCCATTAGGCATTGATAACATTCCTACGAGTATTGACTTTAGAAACCCTGTTTTTAACTTCAGCAATACGTTCACAACGGATCGCAATTCAGCGAGAAGAGCGATTCAAATTACATTAGACCCGTCTACTTCGGCAACACCAAATCGTCTCATCGTTGCCTTAGATCAGAATTTAGACGGCATCTACGAAACTACTCTGATCAGCATCACTGACCTGGCAGCCGTGAATGGGCCAGTACCAAGTATTTTCAAATTTGGTTTTGGCAGTTCCACAGGAAGATCCAATAACATTCATGCACTTCAAAACCTGGTAGTCGAGACTGTCAATCCTACTCCCACCAGCTTTGCTGATGTGGCCACCATCAAAAGTGGCCCGCAGTTCATCAAACCAAATGCTGGCAGTATTACCTACACCATCACTACTACTAACAAGGGGACATCGCCGGCTCAAAATGTTTTAGTTCAAGACGAATTGCCTCCGGAACTCGTTCCTGTAGGCGGAGTCGATCCCACTCGCCAGATCAGTGGGGGCGGCCTCTACTCAAGCGTGACGCGGAACGTCACCTGGCCGAAAATTCCCATTCTCAATGTCAATCAAAGCGTCACCTACACCTTGTCAGTTGCTTTACCTCCAGGTCTAAATAGTGGTCGCACCTTAACCAACACGGCATTCAGCAGTGCCTCGACATTCGACCCCGACCTCAACAACAACGACGGTTCAACGGTCATAGGCAAACAACAGACTACTGTCACGGATACTATTGCCGACCTTGTTACTACCAAAAGCGGCCTCGGCACCATTGCGGCTGGGTCAAAAATTACCTATACCCTGACCACAGCCAACCTCGGGCCAGATCCGGCTCTCAACGCGATCATTACTGACAGCATTGTTCCCGGTTTAACTGGTGTCACCGCATCCGACGGCGGCACTTACGATCCGGCTACAGGCATTGTCACCTTCCCGGTGCTACCATCCCTAGCCGTCAGTACAGTTCTCCGCACTATCAGTTTTGTCGCCCCAGCCACCCTTAACTCAGTCAGTAACACGGCTCGGAGCAGCTCGACCACACCAGACCCATTTCCCCTCAACAACGACGGCAGCACCACGAATAAAGACGGCACTCCCACGAATTCCACCGTCCTCACGAATATTACGCCCAGTGCCGATGTTGTTACCAGCAAAAGCGGGCCCACAGTTACTACTGCCGGTGCCCCAGTCAGCTACACAATTAGCACAGTCAACAACGGCCCGAGTCCCGCAGAAGGCGTCACCATTACTGACAGCATCATTCCCGGCTTGACGGGAGTCACGGCATCCGATGGAGGGACTTACAACGCAGCTACGGGGATTGTCAGCTTCCCTGGTATATCGATCGCCAATGGGATTACGGTCAATCGGACGATCGGCTTTGTGCCTCCAGCCACCCTGACTAGCATCAAGAACACGGCAAAAAGCAGCTCAGTTACTCCCGACCC
>JBDTEI010000055.1:0-9517 GCA_039922675.1 Microcoleus sp. | reverse complement strand
CCGATAAACGTAAACAAAAACAGCGTCACCAACGCAGGGCGGGCCAAAGGTAACATCACCTGCCACAAAACCTGCCAGCGGTTAGCCCCATCCAGCATTGCAGCCTCCTCCAATTCCACCGGAATTGTCAGAAAATACTGGCGCAGCAAAAAAATCCCGAAACCGTTAGCCGCTGTCGGCAAAATCAGCGCCCCGTAAGTATTCAGCAGATGGCCCCACTTCAAAATCATGAAAATCGGAATCACCAAAAGCTGAAACGGAATCACCAGCGTCGCTAAAACCACCAAAACTATGGCTTGTCGCCCCCGAAACTTCAGCCGGGCCAAAGCATAACCCGCTAAAGCAGAAGTCACTACCTGAAAACCGGTAACTGCGATCGCCACTAGAGTAGAATTAAGAAATGCCAACAAAAAATTTCCCCGCCGCCAAGCCTCCTGATAGTTCCCAAAAGTCAGACCTGTGGCCTTGACACCAACACCAGATGGTGATAAAGAAACCAAAAAAACAGCAGCCAGCGGCAGCAGCACCAGCGCAGCCCCCGCCAGCAACAAAATAAAACTCAGCACTTCCAATGCTTGAGACCTGTCCAACGATTTACCCATAAATTTGTGAATTAACCTAAAATAATAAGCTTGTGAGGCTCTCAAACCCGATCGCCTCCCAGATTCCCACACAATCGTAAATTTTTAGTCGAAAATAGGTAAAGTGTAGTGCACGCGACCCCCAAAATTTTAAGGGGTTTCCAAACATCCTACAAGGTTATATAAGGAGAAAACGTATCTATGCCCCAGCTTGAGGCCAGCCCAACAATTGACTTTCAAACCGAAACCTACAAAGATGCTTACAGCCGCATCAACGCCATTGTGATTGAAGGCGAACAAGAAGCTCACGACAATTACCTGACACTGGCCGAACTGTTGGCTGACAAAAAGAGCGAGTTAATTGGCTTGTCCAAGATGGAGAACCGCCACATGAAAGGCTTCCAAGCTTGCGCTCGGAATCTCAAAGTCACGCCAGACATGGCATTTGCCAAGGAGTTCTTTTCGGATTTGCACCGAAACTTCCAAACGGCATCCGCCGAAGGTAAGGTTGTAACTTGCTTGCTGATTCAATCACTAATTATCGAGTGTTTTGCGATCGCAGCCTACAACATCTACATCCCCGTCGCCGATGACTTTGCCCGCAAAATTACCGAAGGCGTCATCAAAGAAGAATACAGCCACCTCAACTTTGGGGAAGTCTGGCTGCAAGCTCACTTCGAGGAATCCAAAGCCGAACTCGAAGCCGCCAACCGTCAAAACCTGCCCATCATCTGGAAGTTGTTAAACGCTGTCGCAGACGATGCCCGCGTCTTGGGAATGGAAAAAGACGCTTTAATCGAAGACTTTATGATTGCCTACGGCGAAGCCCTAGGCAACATTGGCTTTAACAACCGCGACATTATGCGGATGTCAGCACAAGGCCTCGCAGCCTAGTTAATTAGGAAATAAGGAATGGGAAAAAATTAAAAATTAAAAATTAAAAAAGAGGCATCTCATTTTTAATTAGCAAATTTTCCTTCTTCCTTGTTCCTTGTTCCTTCTTCCTTCTTCCTTCTTCTTCAATTTCCCTTCATTTGACAACTTAATGTTTGGTCTAATCGGTCACTTAACCAGCTTAGAACACGCCCAATCAGTAGCTAACGAGCTGGGCTATCCAGAATACGCCGATCAAGGTCTCGATTTTTGGTGCAGCGCACCGCCCCAAATAGTTGACAATATCACTGTCACTAGCATTACCGGGCAAAAAATAGAAGGCTGCTATGTGGAGTCCTGTTTTCTGCCGGAAATGCTAGCCACTCGCCGGATTAAAGCAGCCACTCGCAAAATTCTTAACGCGATGGCACACGCTCAAAAAAACGGGATTAATATCACTGCATTAGGCGGCTTTTCTTCGATAATTTTTGAGACTTTCAACTTGCAGCAAATTAAGCAAATTCGCAATCTCAAGTTGGAATTCGAGCGCTTCACTACTGGTAACACCCACACGGCTTACATCCTGTGCCGCCAAGTAGAACAAGCTGCCCCAAAATTGGGGATTGAACTTTCAAAAGCTACTGTAGCGGTTTGTGGGGCTACAGGTGATATTGGCAGTGCTGTGTGTCGCTGGCTCAATGTTAAAACAAATGTAGCAGAATTGTTGCTAATTGCCCGCGACAAAGAACGCTTGCAAGATTTGCAATCGGAATTGGGGCGAGGCAAAATCATGAAGTTGGAAGAAGCCCTGCCGCAAGCGGATATTGTAGTGTGGGTCGCCAGTATGCCAAAGGGAGTAGAAATTGACCCGAAAACTTTGAAGCAACCCTGTTTATTGATTGACGGGGGCTATCCGAAAAATTTGGCAACTCAGGTGAAGCATCCCGAAATTTATGTACTCAATGGCGGGATTGTGGAGCATTCCCTCGATATTGAGTGGAAGATTATGAAGATTGTGAATATGGATGTGCCGGGGCGGCAGTTGTTTGCCTGCTTTGCAGAATCCATGCTGCTAGAATTTGAAAAGTTGTACACCAATTTTTCTTGGGGACGGAATCAAATTACTGTGGAAAAGATGGAGCAAATCGGCGAAATCTCCGTTAAGCACGGTTTCCGACCTTTGATGTCATTTTGATGTTAACCGTCAACAGTTAAAACTTAATAAGGCTTAACTGCTGAATGTTGAGTTTGGCCGGAAGTTGTGAACTCGCCCAAAAATGGATACAACATCTGTTTAAAACAAGAACGCAACTGCCGGCCCGTACTCCCAAGTCTGAGGGAGTCAGTCATTCCCAATTCTTCAATCTAAAATTGTATAAGCCCCCCACCTAATAACGTTCTGGCGAAAACAAAAGTTAGACCAAGCTTCTATATCCCAGATTCATCTGTCGAGTCAATTCTTCAATGTCTTCAATGTGTTCAATCTAAAATCTAAAATCTAAAATCTAAAATCTAAAATCTAAAATCTAAAATCCACTTACTGACTGCAATTTTTGATGGTCATCACTTCGATGATTTTTTTGCCCATTTCGTCGGAGATGTCGAGAGCTTGGGAAAGTTTACCTAAGAAATCTTTTTCCTCGGTGGTAAAAACTCCATCTACCAAAACCAAATCTGTGGCAATCGCAAAAGCAGTTTCTCGAAGCTGAACAGTCAAGGCGTTTTTAGCCACTGCAAATACTTCAGCCGGACTGTACTCGCTGCTCAATTTCAGGACTTTCTTAAACAGTTCTTGGAAGTGTTCGCCAGAATAAGAGCCGAACAAGCGAATGTGATTGGCGGCAAGGGTTTGTTTTTCGGCTTCGGATATTTCACCGTCCGCGGCAACAGCTAAGACTGAAATAGCTGTCAAAGCTTCCGAGGGAGTGAGTTCGACGATCGCACTTGTGTCGCTTTTGGCACTTTGGAACAATTCAGCAGGGTTAGGTCTTTTGTCGCTGTGAACGGACATAGGGGTGCGGGGAGTCGTGCGGGTAAAACTCTCGGAGCGAGCAAAAATAGTGTAGCAAAAAACGAGACTCAAGCCTCTGGTTTTCAACTCTTGTTACGAAGCAAAACATAATTCAAAATTCAAAACTTCCCATAAACCCTCTTTTTCAGCAACACCTGACACGGTAGGATCGGGAAACAGTCGATCGACTAAACCTTAAAACCCTATAGAAATTATCAGCGTGCCAAACTCAGACCGCAAACCACTACTCCTAGATTTTGAAAAGCCGCTGGCCGAACTCGAAACCCGAATTCACCAAATTCGCGAACTCGCCGCCGAAAACAGCGTCGATGTTACCGACGAAATTCGCAAACTCGAAGCCCGTTCCGCCCAACTGCGACAAGAAATTTTCAGCAGCTTGTCCCCCATGCAGCGGCTGCAACTCGCCCGTCACCCGCGTCGCCCCAGTACCCTCGATTACATTCAGGCAATTACCGACGAGTGGATCGAGCTGCACGGCGATCGGCGCGGCGGAGACGACCCTGCCCTCGTCGGCGGAATTGCCCGCATAGACGGGCGTCCTACCGTCATCATCGGCCACCAAAAAGGGCGCGACACCAAAGACAATATCGCCCGCAACTTCGGGATGGCGGCTCCCGGCGGCTACCGCAAAGCCCTGCGGTTGATGGAACACGCCGATCGCTTCGGAATGCCAATTTTCACCTTTATCGACACTCCGGGGGCTTGGGCTGGCTTAGAAGCCGAACAGCTTGGACAAGGAGAGGCGATCGCCTGCAACCTCCGAGAAATGTTTCGCCTCGACGTTCCGATTATTTGCACTGTCATCGGCGAAGGCGGTTCCGGCGGCGCCTTGGGCATCGGCGTCGGCGAGCGGCTGTTGATGTTGGAACATTCTGTTTATACCGTCGCCACCCCCGAAGCTTGTGCGGCCATCCTTTGGAAAGATTCGGGCAAGGCAAACTTAGCCGCCGAAGCCCTGAAAATTACTTCCTGGGATTTGAAAAACCTCGGCGTTCTCGATCAGATAGTGCCCGAACCCGTTGGTGGCGCTCACTCGAATCCCCTGAAAGCTGCGGCTATGCTCAAACAAGCTTTGTTAGAAAACCTAGCAGAATTGACACAGCTTACTGGCCAGCAGCGGCGCGAGCTTCGGTATCAAAAGTTTCGCGACATCGGTGTGTTCACTGAAATTGCTGCTTGAGCCGATCGAGGAGAGACCTATTAGTTATGAATTACAAATCTCTTAACTTCAAACTCATAACTAATAACTCACACCTGACTATTCTGCGAATCTGTCAGCAGTGTTATAATTTCTCAGGTGAGATAGGCTTAACAGTTCTTAATGTTTCTCTCATAATTAATTGCGATCGCCCGCACCAGGCAGTTGTCTGATTTGCCGAAAAAGACTGCAACGCTTGACGGGTAGTTGCCGCTCGACAATATGCGAAAAGTAGTCCCAGATGCCTTAGGCAATGGGATCAAAGGTTTAGTAGTTCACGGGCGTCAAGGTAGCACTTACCAACTAATTTCCGTGTTTTTCCGTAAAATTAGGAACTATCAGGACACTGAATGAACGATCGAACAACAAAGCAGGCTCTGATTACCGGAGCCAGCAGCGGTATTGGCAAAGCAACGGCTCTAGCGTTCGCTGCTGCGGGCATAAATCTGGCCTTAGTTAGCCGAGAGTCAGAAAACCTAGAAGCTGTTGCCGCCACAGCCCGAGAATTTGGAGTGAAAGCACAAGCTTATCCCTTAGACTTGGCAAAAATTGAGCAAGTGCAAAGCGGCATCAGCGCGATCGCAGCTCAATTCGGCCCTGTAGATATCCTGGTCAACAGCGCTGGCATGGGGTACACAGGCTCTTTGACCGAAACGCCCCTAACTGACTGGCAGAACGTTCTAGACCTCAATCTTACCAGTGTTTGGCAGTGCATTCTAGGGATTTTGCCGGGAATGCGCGATCGGCGATCGGGAATCATCATCAACGTTTCCTCGATCGCCGGCAGCCAAACCTTCCCCAATTGGGGAGCCTACAGCGTCAGCAAATTCGGTCTCATGGCTTTGTCCAAGACATTAGCCGCCGAAGAACGGGCTCGGGGAATTCGCGTCACAGCCATCTGTCCGGGTTCTGTCAACACACCCATGTGGGACACAGAAAGCGTGCAAGCCGACTTCGATCGCACCGCCATGTTAACTCCTGAAATCGTCGCCCAATCAATTCTGCACGCAGTTCAGTTGCCGGCAAGCGCAGTAATTGAAGAAATCACGCTCATGTCCAACGCCGGAGTTTTGTAAGGTTCCCCGCACGCGCGTAGAATCAGGAGTTTCTTGTTAACTAAAGATTTTAGAATGCTGATTTTTTCTCAGAATTCAACAATCTTGGAAACTCTATCCCCCAATCGAAAATCGCCAATCGCTCATCGAAAATCGATTCACCCTCACACCAACTTCTTATGACAATTGCATCTTCCAGCGGTTCCAATGGCTCAAACTCAATCTCGACTGACAGCATGAAACCTTCAGCAACCGCAGACAATAACGCCCCGCGCATCCCCACTCGACCCGATCGCAATTCCTCTAACGGTCACGAACCCAACGTACCGGGAACCTCAGAAGTAGGCCAGGAAGAAATGATGGCCGCCGTTCGGACGATACTGCAAGGAGTAGGAGAAGATCCCGAACGCGAAGGATTGCTCAAAACCCCGAAGCGAGTAGCAGAAGCAATGCGGTTCCTCACCAGCGGTTATAGTCAATCCCTCGAAGAACTCCTCAACGGCGCTATCTTTGACGAAGGTCACAACGAAATGGTACTGGTGCGAGACATCAGCGTATTCAGTATGTGCGAACATCATATGCTGCCGTTTATGGGCCGAGTTCACATCGCTTACATTCCCAACCAAAAAGTAGTGGGACTGAGCAAATTAGCCAGAATTGCGGAGATGTACAGCCGCCGGTTGCAGGTGCAGGAACGTTTGACACGCCAAATTGCCGAAGCAGTTCAGACAATATTGGAACCGCAGGGAGTGGCTGTAGTAATGGAAGCCAGCCATATGTGCATGACGATGCGGGGCGTGCAAAAACCCGGTGCTTGGACGGTGACGAGTGCCATGTTGGGAGTGTTTCAAGATCAACAAAAAACTCGCGAAGAATTCCTGAATTTGATCCGCCACCAACCGGCATTCTTTTAGTCAGTTGACAGTTGTCAGTTGACAGTTGACAGTTGTCAGTTGTCAACTGTCATTGGGCTGTGGGCTGTGGGCTGTGGGCTGATGATGATTTTTAACCGCCCAAAAACGGGTATAAGCCTCCCACACTGCATAAATGGAACTCCCAAAATTTAAGAGTCTTGTTCAAGCTCCCAAATTCAAGGCTGCAAATAAATCTAAAATCTAAAATCTAAAATCTAAAATCGACTGACGATCGACAAATAAGCCCATAAAATAGACGAGTGACTTATGGCTTGTGACTAAAAAATGAATCCTATTAAATTCGGTACAGATGGCTGGCGCGGCATCATTGCCGACGATTTTACCTTCGATCGCGTAGCATTAGTAGCTCCCCTAGCAGCACAAGTTCTCGCACACACCGGGGGCAATAATGCCAGCAGAGGCACCGTAATTGTCGGTTACGACCGCCGATTTCTGGCGGAAGATTTCGCCAAAACAGCGGCTATTGCCGTCCAAAACGCCGGATTTGACGTGCTGCTGAGCGAATCCTACGCTCCAACTCCAGCTTTCAGTTTAGCTGCCAAACAATTAAATGCTTTAGGTGCGATCGTCCTGACAGCCAGCCACAATCCCGGCGCATATTTAGGATTAAAAGTCAAGGGCGGATTTGGGGGTTCAGTTTCACCCGAAGTTACGCAACAGATAGAAGCAAAACTCGAAAATCCGGCGACACTTTCAGCAACTCCCGGAAAATTAGAGAATTTCAATCCTTGGCCTGCTTACTGCAAAACCTTGCGGGAAATGGTGGATATTGAAGCGATTAAAGAAGCAATTGCATCCGGCAAAATTACAGTATTTGTAGATGTAATGCACGGCGCAGCAGCGGGTGGATTAGCTCAAATTTTAGAAGAAACAGTGCAGGAAGTCAACAGCGATCGCGATCCGTTGTTTGGTGGCGGTGCACCGGAACCTTTGCCGCGCTACCTGTCGCAGTTGTTCCGCGTGATGCGCACCCACCAGCGCAAAGCATCCGGTTTGTCGATCGGATTTGTATTTGACGGAGATAGCGATCGAATTGCAGCCGTTGACTCTAGCGGCAACTTCCTCAGTTCGCAAATCCTAGTTCCCATATTAATCGAACACCTAGCAAAACGGCGCGGGTTAACCGGAGAAGTCATCAAAACCGTCAGCGGTTCCGACATCATGCCCAAAATTGCCGAACTTTACGGCTTACCATTGTTTGAAACGCCGATCGGTTACAAGTATATAGCCGATCGAATGTTAACAACCCAAGTCCTAGTCGGCGGCGAAGAATCAGGAGGAATCGGCTACGGTACGCACATTCCCGAAAGAGACGCTTTACTGTCAGCCCTGTACTTGTTAGAAGCAGTCGTCAAATCCGGCGAAGACTTAAGCGAAATTTACAGCCGACTACAAAAAGAAACAAACTTTACCTCAGCCTACGACAGAATCGACTTGCACCTAGCAAACATGGAAGAAAGAGCGCGGTTGCTGTCACTGCTGCAAAACCAACCATTAACAGAAATCGCCGGCAAAGCAGTAGTAGACTGCAACAAAGTAGACGGATACAAATTCCGCTTAGCCGACGGAAGCTGGCTGTTAATTCGGTTTAGCGGTACTGAACCGGTGTTGAGGTTATATTCGGAAGCTGCGACTTTGAAAGAAGTGATGCAAAACTTGAATTGGGCGAAAGGTTGGGCACAGAAAGGTTAGAGTCTTACCGTCAGTGAGTGACACGGGCGAGACGCCCGTGCCACAGATAAAGGCCATTAAAAAAGCTCGTTTGTAGTAAGGAATTTAGTCCTTATTCAACAAAGCGGCAACTTCACAAAACCGCTCACCGATACTCATTTTACTAGAGAAGCTGCCAATTCACTATACTGATCCTTGATGTGGATAGAATCTACCATCAGAATTTTAATTTCAATATGCTCGCTAAGAGTATTATAAAAGTCAAGTAGTTTATTTTGCCAATTTAAGTAGTAAGACCCTACTTCCTCATCATTTCCTATCGTTTTAAGATACTGAGACCAAGCTGTATTTCTATAAAGCTTAGTAGACGCTACAGCCTGACTAATCAGAGAGTCTGGCAATTTTAGAATAACTACCGAGAAACCTAGTATTTCTAAACGATTATAAATATCTATGATTCTGGATTCATCTTGAGAATTTGGATACCATAGATTCATTGTTTGTAAGTTGGCATGATGGCTACCTAAAAACCTTTCTAGGGTAGAGTCAATAACTGCATTATCTTGGTTATGACAGAATTTACTTTTAGATTTCCAAGAGGCAATACCTTCCAATTCCTCAACAATATTAGACGCTAAGCCAATTGTGGCTTGTGCCGTTAGGGAGCGCTTGGCTTTCTCATTTTCTAGGACACGTTCGGTGTAATGTTCGCTAATGTAAACCTTTGTTCTGGCAGGATGTCTATTAGCCAATATCTGTTGTAGCTCTTTAATAAATGTGGTTTTACCAGAAGCTACTACTCCTTCAATAATCCAGCCGCTGATATGTTTTACCATACTTGAATTACCTATGTCTTATTTTTATTGATGGTAATAATTTTTTTATGCTAAAATCTAAGAGTGAGATTTATAATTTGACTGTGAGAGTCGCTCGACTGTCATCTCTCGCGATCGGGATTAATTTTGGGAGCTAAAAAGATGGCATACAGCGATTTCAGCCTTGCTAGAGTTAAAAACGATTTTGGATTAACTTTGGATGAAACTCGCGATTTATTTGCCGCTACATCCCCTGTTGCACCGTCAGAAATTCTAAGAACTATTTTAAACGATTACGTGCCTTTAGCAATTTCTATTTCAACTGAAAAGGCTCGCTCGGAATTTTTAATTGCTCCG
>JBDTEI010000054.1:0-9731 GCA_039922675.1 Microcoleus sp. | reverse complement strand
GAAGGCATACGTAATTGGAGGTAGTGTCATGTTAGAAAAACTGTTGTTAGCTGCGGCTTTAACTTTATCGCTTCAAATTTTTGCCGGAGTCAGCACTGCCTCGAAATTACCAAAAAATCTCGTATTGCGATCGATCAATGGGCCCACACAAACCCTAAAAGTTCCCGTCGAGGCAGTACCTGCGCCCTTCAAGTCGAACGTCGCATCCTAAGGATGCGTGCCAGATCTTACGTGCAAATGGCATTTATTGTAAGACAGAGCTTGTCTAATATTTTTTTCAAAGTGTTCTTTTTCATATATAATCGCCAGATGAAACTCAAAGCTAATCAGCACATTGACTGTTAAATCAAGGAAAGTAAAAATGGGACTTAGCGATATTCTATTGAATGAAAACAACAGAGACACTTTTGTTGATGAGTGTGTAGAGTTGATAGAAAAACAAGTTGCTTCAGCGCCGGGATTGGGTGGTTTAGCTCTGAAAGCTGCCTACTCTACTGTCAAAAAGATACGGGCTGACTATTGCGCCCAAGTCGTCGATCAACTTCTGCCAGAAATCTCGATCGCACTCGATCCAATGTGGACTGAAGCCGTAAACAATGGCAACCCAGTCGAATATCTAACTGCAAGAAAAGCTCAAGTAGCAGACGAATTGCTCCAAATCAGTGACAAAAAAGCCGAAAACAGCACCAGAGCAGTTGTTAAAGGCGCCTATGCAAAACTCCGCCCCTCAGCTAAGACTTACGTGGAAAACGGCATACCGGATTTAGCCGAAATTATTAATAAATATTGTGCGATCTAAATCTTGAATTAGTGGGAAGTTCCCACCAATTCAAATCCTTATCTGGGCGGGGAATTCCCGCCAGCTTAGTTAAATCTTGGGATACAAAAGCTCTCAAAAACAGCTTGCCAGAAAGAATTGGTTTAAAGCCGGAACTCCTAAAGGCGAGAAATTAAAATCAGACTATTCATTAGACCTCTTGCAACAATCCGAAAATACCCTGAAACCATCTGCGTCAATCGGTGTTGCATCTGCCCGATATCTGCGGTTGCTCTATGACTCGAAGATTTCTGCAAGAAGTCTATTACTCCAATCCTCGGACTTATAGGTAGAGGTCGCCCTCATCCCTTCGACTGCGCTGAGGGCAAGCTGTCAACTGTCAACTGTCAACTGTCAACTGAATGAATTATCCATTGCCAATTACCTACTGATTCGCCGCCAATATTTTCAACATCGCCTCCCCAGTAATGCCCAATCCCAATAACATTACAAACATCGCACTAATCGCAGGTAGAAATTTGACTGCTGTAATCTGTTTTGGCAGTTTATGGAAATTTTGTTTTGCGTAAACTAAGATTAATCCGATCGCACTCAGCACCAAAGCCAATCCCAAACTAAAGGCTACCACTAGCGCCATTCCCAAACCTACATTCCCCAAAGCCGACGCACTCAACAACATCACCAAAGCGGAAGGACAAGGCAACAAACCGCCGGAAATCCCCAACAATAATAAGCTTTTCCAAGTAATGGGAGAACCATCAGCACCGGGCGGCAAATGCGAATGAACCCGGCCATCTCCGTGATGGTGGTAGTTATGAGATATATCGGGTTTGACAGATTTAAATTCTCTTTCCCAAGTTCCTCTATTTAAAAGATTTACTGGTTCCTCAATTGTTTTATTAAAAAATTTATCTCTGATTTGTTTTAGAAGTGAATTCCTCACCCAGAACTTGGTTTTAATTCTTGCTAATAGGAGGTTTAAGCCAATGATAGCTACTAATAAACCTGAGATTAAACCCAGCCAAGGATCGAGTTTTTCTGGATCGACTAAGTTAGAAGCAAAAAGTGTAATTCCGCCGACAGCAAACACGCCCGCAGTGTGAGTAATTGTGGTTGTCGCTGCTAGAAATAAAGCGTGCATGGGAGTAGCCCGCGAACCTACTAAATAAGCGCCGACTATGGTTTTTCCATGTCCCGGCGACATCGCGTGCACGCATCCCCACGCAAATGCTCCCGCTACTGCTAGCACCAAACTCCAACCTGAATCCCAGATTGATTCATTTCCGGTTAACAAAAATTCCCGGTTTTGCGTGGTAAATACAAAGCTTTTGACAGCACCCGCTTGCACAATCGTAGCTTGACAGCTAGCTGTCATCACTCCGGGCAAAAACAAATTGTAGTTAATCCGCAATTTGTTGTGTTTTGAAATTACATTAGATGCGGGCCAGGTGTAGTCTAAGATTAAGGTGCTGTGGGTATTTGGCTGCTGGATTAAGCTGGCGGTTTTAGCTGCCATTTCTAAGGGTTTTACTGCTATGGAGCCGGGAATTTTCTGGCTGTTAGTGATGGTAATTTTTTGGCTAAAAAACTTTTCTAGTTCTGTTTGGTGGCTGCGAACTTCAGCAATTTGTAACTGCCCGTCTTGATTGTCGTCGGCGAATTTTGTTAAGCCGGTTGGAAAGGTTAATGTTACTTCTGTTTGCAAATCGTTGACGATTATTTCTGCTACCGATAAGTCTGACCAGTGCGAGTAAACTGGTCGAGTTGAGGTAGTTAAAAATAGTAATATTGTGAGCAAAAAAAGAATGAGATATTTGTGCGACTTGTTCCATTTTTTGTGCATAAATTTCTCCTATTTAAAAAGTTGCTCGCCCTACGGCGAACCGGGGCGGGTTTACTGGATATTGGACTTGTATCGGAGACTGTGAACCCGCCCCCTACTGGAATTACGGGTGAATTGTGAGAATTTCGTAAGTTCTATAATTTCAAAATTCATAACTTCCCAAACCTAATGTTTTGCCCGATAGACTATCAAAAGTAGGGTCAATTTGTTTAGCCTTTTGAAAATAAGCGCGAGATTCAGCATCTTTACCTAAAGTCCGGGCGATCTCACCAGCCCGGTAAAACATTCCCGCATCGCGAACTCCCGATCGCACGATTTCGCCCATCACTTGATCGGCTTTTGGCAATTCCCCAGCGCTAGAAAGCGCCCAGGCGTAGATATCCAGCGTCACAGCATCCCTGCGGATTTTCACTTCCTGCTGCATTAACCCCAGCGCTTCGGCGACATCCTGCGATCGACCTTTTTCCAGCAGCAAACTCGCCAAATCGCGCCGATGTCCAAAACCGCGAGCTCCAGAAAGCTGTTCCTGTCGCAGCCCAGCTTCAGCTTTGTCGCGAAATCTCCGGAATTCGATCGCATTTCCCTGCAAATCCTTCACCTTCGCCATACCGCGATCGACAAGGCGATCGAACACCGTTGGCACCCCTCCAGAATACGCAGAAACCTTGTTGTAATTAGCCTCTGCTTCCCGATAATCGCCCTGTCGCGTTTCCAAATCCGCCAAATAAATCAGCGCTAGCTGGTACCGAGGAACCAACCGCAGCGCTTCCAAAAACAGCGCTTTCGCCTGCACCAACTGCCCGCGACGGACGTAAAATCGACCCAAGAGTGATCGAGCCCGCGCCGAGCCCGCCACGTCTCCCGGTTCCTCAGTGGCCATTGCTTGCCGGTAATCCTGCAAAACCTCAGCATCTCGCCCCTGAGACTCTCTCACCAAAGCTCTTAAAGTTAGAGAACCCAAGTTGGGCATGATCTTAACTAAGGTTTCCGCTGCTGTATTTGCCTCACTAACTTTTCCCATCGCTAAGTGAGATGTAACTGAAAGGGCGATCGCATCTTCATTGTTAAAACCCACCAGCTTAGCAAAGCGCAAAGCAGTAGTAAAATCGTGTCTTGCCTCGGCAATTCGAGCTAAAACTAACAGCGCACCTTTGTTGTCAAAAGGCAAATCGGCGATCGACCTTTGGGCCGCTTGTTCTGCCAATAAAAACCAGCCTCCCTCCCCAGTTACGCGAGCCATTTTCAAATAAGCTCCCGCCAGTGCCGCCCGATTCAAACCGCTGCGGGAATCAACAGCCAATCGCTGCTGGTAAAAAGCTATTTCTTGCTGAAGAATATCTTTTTGATTAGGATTATTTCTCAAGATTTCCGAGAAATGATAGCGGTAATTAGCATCTAGATTCGCTGGACTTTTGTTATAAATTTTATCGGAGATTTCACGCAAGTTCGGCAGCAAATTAACTCCGACAATTCCCACGATCGGCAATCCGAGCAGGAGCAACCACCAGAAAATATCCGATTTAGTTTTTTGTGATTTATTTGCTGTCATTACATTGTAGGGTGCGTCATTTTTGGATAGAGCACGAAAATTTAGGGTTTGATCCGACGGGGCACCTTACTAATTGTGCTAATTGCGTCCAGATTGTAGGGTGCGTCATTTTTGGATAGATCACGAAAAACTAGAGTTTTATTCAATGACGCATCTTATACCATTGAAAAAAACTCTTGCTACATAACAATTATTAGGTTTGTTTCCTCAATGATTGTGGAAGGTGCGTCGCTCGATCGATTGTCGCTCTTTTTTTAAGGATTATCGATCGCGACGCACCCTACAAATAACTGTCAACTGTCAACTGTCAACTGTCAACTGACTAATTCGGCAAAGCCAAATAAGGAAAATTCGGTTCTAACGGCTTGTGTCCCTGAGCCGGATTTCCCGGAGTTCCGTTATAAGTAACGTTCTCGGTAACTGGAGAACCCACTAAAGCTCCCAGAGTAATATCAATAACGTTGTCCAAAAGCAAACGACCTCCGATCAAACTTCCCTGAGCATTTGTCGCGCTGGCGTAGCCGCTGGTTTTTGTGGTATCGATCCGCATGACATCGGGTAAGAAAGCTTGGGCGATCGCATTTGGATCGACATTTTGCTTACCGTCCAAAAGATCCAAAGCCTTCAGAGTAGCAACAGCTTCCTGCCGCACCGGAGCAGCAGCAGCGCTCAAATCCAATTTCGGAGAAATACTATTAAATGCTTCCATCAACGAGGGAGTAATTACCAAACCCTCATTAATTGCAGGTCTCGCCACACGATCTAATTGTTTGAAACCGCCCACTCCATCCCTGACAGAAGTAGTTGTCCAGACATCAAAAGTATTCACCCCAGTTCCTGCTTGCAAAAACGCTTTCGGAACGCGCACGGCAATCGTATTTACGTTGTAACCTTTAGTAAAGTCGATCGCTTTACTTGGGTCTCTGAAACCTACTTTCGGCCCCGTTCCCAAAGCCCCAGCGCGGACTCGGAAAAATTGTTCTACATCAAAGAAAAATGGATCTTCCCGCAGACCGGCAAATACAGTCAAGTTAGAACCACCCACAGGTACTGTATTCAAAACAGCATTAGAGTTCAGCGGAGTTGTGGCAATTAAACCGCCATTAACTGTAGTCTTAGTAGTTGTCTCGGAGCCGCCGCGAATAACAGTTATAGCTACCGCTTGCATACCTTGATTGTTAGGCGGACTGAAGGCAAACCGCAAAACTATATCGGCGCGTCCAGTCGGGGTAGAATTCACGTCACCTACCTGGGTGATGTAAAATTGGTAGAGGGCTGTAGTGCTGAAATAATATTGATAACGGGCTAAAGATCGGGGATTTGAATTCATTGTCAATACTAAATCCCCGTCCGCAGCACTGGAATTTTGGTCTTTTTCGCGATATACGTACAAATCTGTTAAATTGACAGTTCGACCTTTAATATCGACTTCGCCGTCGTCATGGTCGGAAGCGGCAATTATCCCTGGAGTTAATACAACAATTAGAGCTAATTCAATAGCTAGTATGGTTTTGCGAAATTTTTTTGTTAGCTTCACAGTTAGCACCTTTATTTCAATGAGATTTTTAGACAAATCAATGGCAAATAACCCGCGTTTGCGGGTTGTATTTTTTTAGCAAAAGGTTTCAAGCTTTCAACCTGTAGGGCTTTGGCGCTGTTGCCGATTATCCTGCTATCAGTATACAAATTAGTATACGAAGGTTTAGCCATTTTGGATCTGTGCAGAAATATTAAGTATTAAAAACTATACCGTCAGCACCCAACTGTTGCGGTTGTTGCTACTAACAAAAGCAGCGGGTACAATTTCAATTTTCATGCCCAAACCCTTGAAAGTAGCGCGAATAGCGGCAGCGTGGGCTGCTTCTGCCATGCCGATGCTAGCTCCTGCCGTAATCAAACCCGGAGTCTTCAACTTGGCAGCTTCCACAGTGTAGGCGATCGCAGCATCGATCTCTAAAGCCAGGGCTAATTTAGCAATATTTACATCAGAATCTATATTTCCCTCCTTCTTATTGATGTATGATGAAAGGTCGTAACTCGACTTGGCTGTCACGGGATTTGCCCCCAAATTTTTCACCGCAGCAGTGAGAACATCTCGGTGCTCTTTGTGGTCGTTTTGATTGCGGAGTGCTAGGGCTAAGACTGCTTTACCAACTTCAGTATTTGTGAGTTTCCCTGCTGCAAAAGTGTAGGCCCAAATTGCCTGATGTTCGTAAAACAGTGCGTTGTTGAGGATAGCAGCATCATTTGTGTTGTCATTGGGAGTGGCGGCGATCGCCTTTTCCCCCAGCAGCGAAATGCCCAAAGCACCGGCTAACCCGGCAATAGCACCACCTGCAAGTGCAGCGCGGCGCGATCGCAAATTATAATTATGGCGAGTTTTCGACATTTCAGATAAAGCTATTTCTTCATTTTGCATAGAACGTATTGCTAGGTTTGAAAAGTTAACAAAAAAGGTGACAAAAGTGCAAAATAAATCGGAAATTTGACAATTTAAAGCATGACAAGATTAGCGCACCAAGGCATACTTACGATCGCATCCCCAATTGACTTACAATTATGTTCTATAGTGATATACGCCAAATATTTGATTTTGGATCTGTGTACTCAAAACAAATTTTTTTAGGTACACTGAGATGATAGGCCAGAAGTCAAGCGATGAATCGCTGCTTTTAGTGCAGATTGCCCGGAAAGACCAAACGGCATTAGCTCAACTTTACGATCGCTACGGTCGCCAAAGTTATGCTCTCGCTTACAAAATCCTGGGTTCGGTAGAAGAAGCGGAAGAAGTGGTAGTGGATGTTTTTTCCCAAATTTGGCAAAAAGCAGCAACTTACGATCCTTCTCGCAGTCGAGCGGATACGTGGTTGTTCATGCTGACCCGCAGTCGTTCCCTCGATAGGCTCCGAGTTTTGCAGCGAACAGTCCGGGCGGCCGAAGCTTGTCTGGAAGATGCGAAAATTCCTGCTTCGAGCCTTCCAGAACCGATGGAAGATGTAATAATCGAAGAACGCAGGGAACAAGTCACAGCAGCGCTAGAAAAACTGCCAGCAGAACAGCGAATTGCGATCGAACTCGCCTACTACCAAGGACTGACTTGTGCGGCAATCGCGACTAAAATTGGTATTCCGACAGGTACAATCAAAACCAGAATTCGTTTAGGTCTTTCTAAATTGCGTCAAGCTTTGAGTGAAGAAATTTAGATTTTCAAAAAAACACAAGTTAAATTGTCTAACATCAATCGAAAATTATGGCATCTCGAATTTTCGATATTTAGTGCGGAAAAACCACTCTAAAATCGCAAATCTAAAACTTGTTCGCTCGCTACGGTCGCCGAATCTAAAATCTAAAATGGAAATGATGCCGGATGAGGAGTTTAATATGCTTGCAGCTTTTCAAGTTCTCGATACGCTCGACGAGTCAGAAAGTCGCGCACTTGCAGAGAAATTGCAGAAATCGCCAGAACTGGAAAGCGAACGGGCGGGCTTTGAAGCAGCAATTGCTGCGATCGCCTACACAGCACCTCCCGTTCCCGTCGCCCCCGATCTCAAAAACCGCCTGTTCCAACGCATAGCCGAACTACCACCAACGGCAGAATTAGTCAATTTACCGCCAATTGTTACCGAGAAAACTGAGAATAAGACTAGCTCTTTAATTGTGCGATCGGGCGATGTCAGATGGAAACCTTATGGAGTTCCTGGAGTTTGGATCGCTAAGCTTTCTTTTGATAAGAAAAAGCGCGAAATTACTTGCTTGATGCGACTGGAACCGGGGGCGATTTTTCCCCTGCATCGACACGCGGCCTCGGAAGAAGTGTTTGTATTAGAAGGAGATTTAATTGTAGAAGGGGAAGTTTGCCATCAAGGCGATTACATTCGTTCGGTTCCCGGTTCCATACATTCGCCGCTCAGTGAAGGGGGATGTTTGCTGTTAATGAAAAGTTCCCTAAATAACGAAATGCTTGTTTGATATCGACAATTCCGTTTGTAGTAATACCAATTTCATGAAGTAGCGCTAGATATTACCCCCCCACCCCCCCCGCGAGTTCGGGGGGGCTAAGACTTCATCTATAGCACATCTTTAGAAAAATGGTATAAGTAATGCGAGTTCGGGCGGTTTTGCGGACGGTCGCCCTCACTACAAACCGAATTTAGGTTCGGAATCAGGAATATGAGTCCGGGCTGTTTAAAATTCCAACTAAATAAGGTGAATGCTATGCTAAATTACTGGCGCTTAACTGCTGTGATGTGCGCCGTTATTATACAATTTGCACCCAGCGACAAAAGCGCGATCGCCCAAGAACGCGAAGGATGTTTTCTGGTCAATGCAGCGGGAGAAGTAATTAACTTAAACCAGTTGTGTTCGCCTCAAGAATCTATTCAACTTACAGGAAACGATGGGAAATTTATTGAAGACTACAAACGCTTAGCAAAAAGCTACTCTCCAGAAGCAACCGACAATTTATTGCAAGCAATCCAAAGATCCCCCGGTAGAAAAATTGCCGCAGCTAAAAAAATGTGTGCGGATGCAAAATCTGGAGTTTCTTTGGCGGAAGTTAAATTAAGGGCGATCGGACAAGCTCTCAGTATCGAAAATCCAAATGTCAAAGAAAGTTTTCTGGCCGATACCGATATTATCACAACCCTTGCCGCCCACCATTATTGTCCGGAATTGACCAGTAAGTAATATCATGAAATCTGTAGGGACACGGCAATCCCGCGTCTCTACTTGCAGTTAAAATATTAATTGTCCTCTTGTCGCGCCACGACTCAGGAAATTACCGGTCATGAGATGAAACATTTAAAATCTAGTTCCGCCGATTTGCGGGATTTATTCAAAGATAGTATTACAGTTAAATATCTCGCGGAACCGCTGAAATCTGTCCCCGCGGTTGAAGATGCAGCTAAATTGCGATCGTGGATGGAGGCGCGCGATTTTGACGTGCTGGGGATCGAAGAAAACGGCACGGTTTGCGGCTATGTAGAACGATCGCACTTAATGACAGGTAAGTGCAGGGACTACCAGCAAATTTTCCACCCGTCGCAGTTAATCGCCGCCTCGACTCCGCTAATGGAATTGCTGCCGCTGCTGCGAGAAAACCCGAGATTGTTTGTATTGGAAAGCAACCGCATCAACGGGATTGTCACCTGCGGCGATTTGCAAAAAGCACCGGTGCGGATGCTGCTATTTGGGTTGGTGACGTTGTTGGAAATGAATTTATTGCGGATTGTGCGGATCTATTTTCCCCAAGATTCGTGGAAGAAGTTGCTGAAGGGCGATCGCATCTCAGCAGCAAAACACCTGTGGGAATTGGGGCGATCGCGAAATGAAGCAATTGACTTAATCGATTACCTGCAATTCTGCGACAAGCGAGATTTAATCCTGACGAATGCCGAAATAGTCGATCGGCTGGGGCTCAAATCCAAACGTTACGGGGAGCGTTTTTTAAAGTCAGCAGAAGTATTGAGAAACAAATTAGCACACGCCCAAGACTTAATCAACGGTTCTTCTTGGCCGGAGGTAATTCTTCTTGCTCAGGAAATAGAAGCTCTTTTGCAGCG
>JBDTEI010000053.1:0-8827 GCA_039922675.1 Microcoleus sp. | reverse complement strand
AAACGTGTTAGCCTTCCCGAAGGGTAGTCCGCCTGCGTGGACTAAAGAATAAAGGATGTAGCCTGATGTTTACCACAACAGGCTACCCTTTGGTATTTGCTAAAATTGAGCAAAGTAACACTAGATTTGTCTGGTTTGCAACTTCAGCATTATGATGCACAGCATCAGCCAAAGATAGCCGATTCCGTAGCCACCAATGATATCCGTTGGCCAGTGTACTCCTATATACATCCGACTCAGACCAATAAGGGCGATCGTCAAAACAGCTAAAATATATATCAATTTGGAAAACTTCGGAAAGTGATCGGAAAGCAGGTAAGCTAAAAACCCATACATTACAAAACCTCCCAAAGCATGACTGCTAGGAAAACTAAAAGATGTTTCAGAAATTAAGCTCGGAACAATATGGGGACGAGGTTTAGTAAAAAATAACTTCAATCTAGTATTAAGAATGAAGGCTCCCAAACAAGCAACAGCAAAAAATTTAGCTTCCTCGCGGTGATGCTGCCACCAGAGAATTCCCAGCGTGACTGCCACAATAACTATGACTACACTGGCATTGGCAAACTGAGTAATTGTTAGCATCACAGCATCTAAACTCGGATTTGCATACCCGTGCAGCCAGTACAACCAAGAACTGTCAAAAGCAAACGCTTCTCGTTCTAATACTTCTTGAAATAGCCACGCTAAAATAAAACCGATAAGCAGACAACTAGCAATTCCAACTACACCAATTGTCACAATTAAAGTGTTTAAGCGAGGGTTTATATGCTGCAACTAAAAGTGGTAAGACTTGCGTAACACAATCAATATAACTCAAGCAACTTAAAACAATCTACACTTTATCTAAAAATATGTCAATGATTTGTTGCTTTCATAAAATATCAATAAATTTATTTGATTCATATTATAAAAACCCCAATGGTAATCTCACGGTGAAACAACTGCCAACTTCTAGCTGACTGGTGACGGTAATTGATCCGCCGTGATTTTGGGCAATGGTTTGGGCGATTGCTAATCCCAAACCCGAACCCCCATCCCAATAGGAACGAGATTCATCTGCCCGCCAAAACCGCTCGAAAACCAGCTTAATATACTCCGGTGCAATTCCTACACCCGTATCTCGCACGCTGACAATACAATAGGAACCGAGACGGTTGGCTAGGATTTCAACTGTTCCTCCTGATGGGGTGTAGTGAAGTGAATTTTGAATCAAATTGGTAAATAGTCGCGTTAGTTCGCTTGAATCACCTACTAACTTAATATTTTCAGTTATGTGAAGTTTTAAATAAATTTGCTTGAGTTCTGCGTGAGACTGATAAAGCTGGACTAAGTTCTCCAAAATAGCCGTTAAGTTGACAATATCTTTAGTTGCTACGAGAACTTTATCGGTTCGTGCTAACAGCAGCAAATCTTCCGTGAGCCGCGTCATTTGATTCGCAGTACTAGCAATAGTTTGGAACTTTTCGGCATCTAACTCTCTCATTCCCTCGGGATATTTGAGTGCTACGGCTAGATTACTTTTAATCGCCATCAAGGGGCTGCGAAGTTCGTGAGAAGCATCAGCAGTAAACTGCTTTAAACTTTGAAAACTCTCCTCAATGGGCTGCATGGCTAGACGAGTCAAAATCACTCCGCCAACACCGCTGAGAATCAAGGCGATAACAATTCCACTCCCTAGCCCTAAATCTAACTTATTTAAGGTTTCGTCAATTTCTTCGAGGGATTGACTTACTCTTATATAGCCAATTGGCTGACTATCTTTGCTGTTATTTATTGGTACAGTAACTCCTTGAACTCGATATTTTGCCGTTTGAATTTGTACCGCATCATCCAATGACAAGGGTAGACTAAGTACAAATTTGCCTTGCTGAAATATCGTATTTCCCTTCGTATTAAACAATTGCAAAGCTTGATTGTTATTAATCATATTTTGCACCTTAAAGTCAGTATCAATTTTAATTATGCCTTTCTCCCATTCTGTATTAGCAGCTACTACTTCGCCTAAAACGGTCAGTTTGTCTGTTAGCTGTTGGGTGAGACTGCGAGCGAAGATAACTCGAACGCCAACTGCAAAAATACTTAAAATTGATGCCAGTACAAGCAGGTAAGACAAAAGCAAACGAGAGCGAATTTTTTTAAACATAATTAGGATAGAGAATCAGCGATAAAAGTTCTAGATATATGTGCAAAGCGTCGAGTATAAGATAGTCAGGACTTACGCATACGGACTCTCATAAACCGGGCTTTTTACCGAGGCTCCGGGCTGAAACGAAATATTTTAGGGGAAAAATTGGTGGTTTAACTTCGGCTATCGCGTAGTCGAAACCCGGTTTCTAGGCATCCCTACGTAAGTCCTAGTAGTTATTAGACCTCTTGCAAAAATCCGAAAATACCCTGAAACCATCTGCGTCAATCGGTGTTTATTTGCCCCATATCTGCGGTTGCTCTATGACTCGAAGATTTTTGCAAGAGGTCTATTAGTGATTGCTACTGAGTCGATAACCAATGCCGTAAACTGTTTCGATGAAATTTTCGGAACTTCCGGCTGCTTTGAGCTTGCTACGCAAATTTGTTATGTGAGTTTTGACTGTTCCTTCTCCTGATGCTTTATCAAAATCCCACAGTTTATCTAAAATTGCAGAGCGTGTCAAAACTTGAGTAGGACTTTTCAAGAAACATTCTAAGATCATATACTCCTTAGGAGTTAAAGATAAATCATTTCCTGCATAAGTAACGGTGCAGCTACTGGGATTGATTTGCAAATCGCCGTGGGTTAAAATCAGCCATTTAGTTTCTGGACTTCTCCGAGATAAAGCTCTAATTCTGGCGGCTAATTCTTCTAATTCAAAGGGCTTAACTAAGTAATCGTCAGCTCCCGCATCGAGTCCAACGACTCTATCTGATGTTGTATCGCGTGCTGTCAGCATTAAGATGAGAACGTGAGATTGAGCTGCACGCAGACGCTTGCATAGTGCTATACCATCTAATTTGGGCAGCATTAAGTCTAACAAAATTAGATCGTAATTAGCCGATCGCGCATATTCCCATCCCTCCAGGCCATCAGTCGCTATATCTACGACGTGGTTTTGATGCCTTAAGTCTTCTGCAAGGGGTTTGGCAATGCGAAGATCGTCTTCAACTAGCAAGATTCTCATATTTTTGGCTCAAAATAATCAGACTCAGCGGTTTTAACCGCTTTTTACTTCAAACTCTTGACTTCTGACTCTTGAGTTTTAACATGATGGTTATCATTGTGTAACACCAATTCATCATCTAAAGCCGATGTATAGGCGGAAACACCATTATTTGCATTGTTTGCAGAATCCGCTGCGATTGCTGGTGATTTGCGCCGATTTCCCCAAAACACGCCGGCTGTGAAAGTTAGGGATGCGATCGCGATTCCTCCCCCAATTCCCGCCCACAAAGGCACGGGTAAGTTATTAAAGTTAACCTCTGTTACCTTGTTGGGAGTTGCCTCTTTCTTTTCTTCGCCTGTTGACGGCTTGCTACCGCCCCGCAAAGATTGTGCGTAAAGTTGAGGTGCGCGCTGCGTTACTATCAAATCTCCATCAAATAAACCGCTTTTAACTTCAACTAAATCCCCCGCAGTTGGACCGACTTCAATGTCAACAGCTTGATAAGCATCGCCATTTTGAACGTAAACGGTTTTTTTACCGCTGACATCGACTACCGCTGTACTCGGAATTGCTAAAACATTGGTAACATTTTTATCGGTTAAAATCTCCAACTCAGCAAACAGTCCCGGCTTTAATTCCCCGTTACTATTATCTAGTTCTGCTTTCACTGGCACAACTCGCGTTTCTCCTTGCACGGATGAGCCAATTATGGTGATTTTTCCTTTGAAAGTGCGATCGGGCCAATTAGCAACTTTTACCCTGACTTCTTGCCCTTGTTTTACCTGATTCAGGTCTTTTTCGTAGATGTTGGCTGTGGCAAAAACGCGGCTGTCATTTAAGAGACTCATCAACGGTTTTTCAGCGTTTACTGACTCTCCTGGGGTGATTTCGCGATCGGCAATCGTACCAGAAATCGGAGCAATTACGGTGACAAGTCCTTTGTCATTCGCAACAGTCCCTAATTGTTGCAGGCGCGCTTGATAGGCTGCGTCGGCTAAACGAATGCGCGACTGAGCGACTTGCACGGCAGTTTTGCCGCGTTTGACCTGATTCTCGGCTTCCAACACTTCCCGGCGGCTCAGAGCCTTGGTGAGTTGAGCTTTTGCTTCTGCTACTTTGCCTTGGGAATCGCGCAATTCCCGCATCGGTAGGTCTACTTCGGCTTGTTTAATTTCGGTTTCGGCTTTGATAACTTCGGGACGGCTTTTGGCCTTCGCAACATTGGCTTTGGCTTCGGCGAAGTGTGCTTGCGATTCCAACATTGTACGCCGCGCGATCGCCCCGGATGCAACTAACTCTCGATCGCGATCGAACTGTTCTTTAGCCACACTCAGTTCGGTTTCCGCCCGCGCTATCTCTGCTTGCGCTATTTCAATCTGACGTTGATGATTTTCCTTAGCAACTTTCACAACAGAACGCTGATTGACTAATTCTTGCTCTCGCTCGTACTGTTGAGTTGTTGCTGCTAATTGAGTTCTGGCCTGTGTTATTTCTGCTTCAGAGATTTTAATTAGGCGATCGTAATTTTCGGTAGCTAGTTTCAAATCACCTTGTGCTTGCTGCAAATCTGCCTCAGATTCCGCTCGTTTCGAGAGAGATTCAACCCGCAACTGTCCTAATTCCGAACTCGATAAAACCGCAACGGGTTGACCTTTGGATACTTTGTCCCCAGGCTTAACTAGCAACTCTACCACTTTGCCAGCAACCGGAGCAGTCACTTCTACCTTTTGGTTCGGCAAAGTTTCAATTTGTCCTGTGGTTTTGATGCCTATATCTAATCGCTGGCGGGCGGCAGGGGAGACTTTAATTCCTAACCGTTTTGCTGTTTCAGCATCGACAGAAATAGCAGCAGGAATTTGAGTTGTTTCGCTGTCTTGATGAAATTCGTTTCCGTGTCCCGCGTGGGCAAAAACGGCGGCGGGAGAAGTTAGAAATGCAAGGCTGATAATTAACCCAGAAATGCGGTAGAGCTTTATTCGGGACATGATTGAGTAGGGGCGAATCTGAACTCACATATCATTTTTGCAGGCAAATATGAAATTAGGATGAAATAGGTTAAATTAACATCATTGCTTTGGGGGCGGGTTAAGCACGCCAACTTCCAGATCACAGATAATTTCTGTACAAAACCCGCCCTCTTAAATTAGCCGCCCCACACTTTCTTCAAAACCTCTTGAGGAGAAATGTCAGCCATTTTGCCAGTAGGAGATTTAATTCCCAAAAAACGATCGCTCTTGGGCAGCAATTTTGCAGGTTCAGTGGGGCCGAACAAAGCTATTGTATAAGTTTGAACCGCCACAGCTAAGTGCATCGGCGCACTGTCAGTACACATCATCAAATTAGCAGCAGCAATGGTGGCCGCCAACTTGCCGACATCATCGGGCGAGATAACTTTTACACTCGGACAGAGTTCCACTAACTTTTTCACGAAGGCTTCATCTTCGGGGCCTTTCACCACCACAACGGGTAAATTTGGCTGCCGCTGCTGACAGTCTTTGATGATTTGCTGCCACTTGTCTATAGGGTAAATTTTGTCAATACCTTTAGACAAAGCTAGCTGACTGGAACCGCCGTGAATTAGAATGTAGCCGCTGTCTTTGATTCCCAACCGCTGCTGTTCGGCTTCCGCCCACTGAATGTCCTGTTTTGGTACACTAATTGCGATCGCCGGACAAGGATTGTGAATGTTGAATCCTTGCAGCAAATCGTGGTACATTGAGGCCGCGTACTGGTCAGTTTTCAGAGCTACGGAATCGGTGAGAAATCGAGCGCCGTTGGTTCCCGAATAGCCCACTCTCTGGGGAATGCCCGTCAGCCACAGCAAAAGTCCGACAGTCCAACGCTGGCCGAGGGAAACAACTGCTTCGTATTCGCGATCGCGAATTACGCCCAGTAAATTGCCCCAATCTGCCATCGCGTTGCGGTCTTTGAAATTGTACGTCAAGACTTCTTTGACGGACTTGCAGACTCGGTAAGCGCCCTTCGCCCTCGGTTCCACGATCACATCAATCTGAGCCTCTGGATAAGACTGCTTGAGGTCATCGAGGGTGGGGAAAAATAAAATTTGGTCGCCAATCCCGCCAGGGACAAGTGCTAGTATTCGCATCATAAACGATCGGGCTATTATCTATCGAGGTAGCTCTCAGCGATCGGCTTTCAGCTATCAGCTTATAGTATTTTTAGAGTTTAAAAGCTACTGGCTGACAGCAAAACAACTGACTGAAAATTACAGGACGCTTTTAATATATACCTAGTTGGGTGAACAAGGGTTAGTTAATGCACTTATTAATTGCGGCGGCGGGTTCGGGGCGAAGGATGGGGAGTCAGCGGAACAAACTGCTGCTGACTTTGCTATCTAAACCTTTGCTGAGTTGGACTTTGGCTGCTGCTGAAGCTTCGCAGCAGATTAGCTGGATTGGGATCATGGGCCAGCCTGGGGATTTTCCTGATTTTAAGGCAATTATCAGCGATTTAGCTTTGGTGAAGCCCGTAGAACTGATTCAAGGAGGGGCTACCAGACAAGAGTCAGTTTACAACGGTTTGCAGGCTTTGCCGCCAAATGCCGATCGAGTGTTGATTCACGACGGCGCGAGATGTTTGGCAACTCCTGAATTGTTCGATCGATCTTCCGCAGCTCTCTTAAGCTGTCCCGGATTGATTGTCGCCGTCCCGGTCAAGGATACGATTAAGGTCGTAGATGAGTCTAGAATCGTGCGAGACACACCAGACAGAAGCAACTTGTGGGCTGCCCAGACTCCCCAAGGATTTGAAGTGAAATTGTTAAAGCAGTGTCACCAACAAGGGCGGGAGAAAGGTTGGGAAGTTACAGACGATGCGGCTTTGTTTGAAAAATGCGGTTTAGCCGTGCAAATTGTCGAGGGAGAAGAGACAAATTTGAAAGTCACAACGCCCGTTGATTTGAGCGTCGCTGAATTCATTTTGCGGCAAAGATTGGGGAAATAGTTAACAGTTGACAATTAACAGTTGATAGTTGATAGTTGACCGCTTGAGGGCGACCTCTATCTGGAAGGAAGAGGATTGGAGTCATGAATATTCTGATTTTAATTTCTCCCGATCAGGGTTACGGCTTCAAACCAATTCTTTCTAGTAATTGATGTAACGATATTACTAGGATAAATCAAGACTCGATATTAATATTGGAGGACGAAAGCAATGCAATATCAGGGTAAATGGCGCATCACCGAAATGGACGAGTGGGATAGTGACTACCTGGACATGGAAGTTGAAGCGTATATCGAGATTGAGGAATCAGGTTCAGGAGAATTTCAATTTGGTTTAGTATTCGGTCAAATTGACGGCGGAGTCGTGAAAAATCGAGAGGATCAGCCCTTCGAGTTTACGTGGGAAGGCAATGACGAGTGTGATGAGGCTTCTGGTAGTGGTTGGCTCAAATTAAATGATAAAAACTCACTAGAAGGTGTAATCAAAATTCATCAAGGTGACAGTTCTGGTCTTGTTGCTAAACGCATTGAGTAGTTAATATGCGATCGCATCCAGTACGAAATTACATCAATGTTATTCTATTGAGATGCAGAGCAGCTTAACCACAACGGCGAGTTTGCTTCAAAAATTGGGAGCCTCATCAGCTAAGTTTCTCATCATTCCTGGATACATTAAACCCAAAGAAACCGGGTTTTTACCCAATCTATGGACTACAACGAAAAATTTTCGTGAAAAACCCGGTTTCTGACCACCCGTGTGTCCATAACTACTCATGAAGGATTGAGTGGAAAATCGGTGTCATATTCAATCTCTGTCGCACTTTTAACTAAATCCAAAAACGCAAACACGGCCGGAATTAACAGCGCATCTCTCAAAACAGCCACCCCAATTACCCTTTCAAAAGCCATCGGTAAACTGCACACTTTCACCTCAACAGGTATCGGTTCCGCCGCCAAATGTGGCATAATTGCAGCACCCAAACCTTGCATCACCATACTGACGATAGTTGAATCTTCGCTGAGTTCGTAAGCGATATTTAAGGGAAACTCCGAAGTTGATAAATATTTGCGTAGCGGTATAGAACAAGCAGTTTCCGGCGGCTGCAAAATCAGCGGATGATGTGCTAATTCTTCCCAGGTAATCTTTGCACTTGATAATTTTGCAGTTGGCGGCAACAACACAACGTATTTATCCCGCAAAATTTCTCTACTGTCAAATTCATCTGAGATGGGAAGAGAGACAAAGCCGATGTCTGCTTTGCCCGATCGCAAAGCTTCCTCCACAGCCTGGGTATAATACACTTCGGTAATGCTGATGGCAATCTTCGGAAAGCGATCGCGAAATTGGGCAATAATACCGGGTAGGATGTGGGTTGCGACACTCCGAAAAGTCACTATCCGCACCTGGCCGCCCTGCAAACCTTTTTCTAAATCGGCTTCTTTCACCATCATTTCTAACGATCGCACAATTTGACGCCCATGAATCAATACCCTTTCCCCCACCGGCGTCAGTTGAGCACCATGTCGCCCCCGGTGGAACAATTGCACTCCCAATTCTGTTTCTAAAGAGGCGATGGCGTGGCTGACTGCGGATTGTGACAGTTCCATTTGTAAAGCCGCTTCGCTAAAGTTTTCACAGTCTGCTACTGCTATCAAAGCCTGAATCTGAGAGAGTTTCAGCCGCCGTGTGTTGATTTCATTCATAGAAGGAAGGAAGAAGGAAGA
>JBDTEI010000052.1:0-4383 GCA_039922675.1 Microcoleus sp. | reverse complement strand
AAGTTGATCCTCAGACTACCAAACTTGCGGGTAAGAAGCTGTTAGTAGTCTCTGGAAGCGCTTTGAGGAGGGCCGCGGTACGATCGCTCGCTCAAAGTTGGGGTGCCCGCTGCGACGAGGCAGAAACGGCTGCTGCTGCTTTGACTTGGTTGCAAAAGGCCCAAGGTGGGATCGATCGGCATTCGGCGGCAGGAGAAAAGTGCTATGATGCGGTGCTTGTGGATTTGCAAATGCCGGATTTGGATGCTGAGGAATTTGGTTTGAAAGTGCGATCGATACAGGTAGTTGGCTCATTAATCGCCATGACTGCTTTGCGGGAACAGCCGAAAGCTGAAGCGCTTTGCAGTGTTGGTTTTAGCGGCTATTTGATTGAGCCGGTGCGGCCCAACCGCCTGCTTGAGGCTTTGGTAGCCCCGATTAACGTAACCGGAGAGTTTGGGAGCTTGGAGGCTGCTAATACTTGCAATTTCCCAGTTAATTCTCAATATGTTACTCCAAATTCGCCGTCATCGCTGAGAATTTTGCTGGCTGAAGACCACCCGATCAATCAACAAGTAATTATCGAACAGTTGGCAGCTTTAGGCTATGAGGCTGACTGCGCTGCCAACGGTCAAGAAGCGCTGGATTTGCTAGCAGAAAAAGGCTATGATTTAGTGCTGATGGACTGTCAAATGCCGGTACTTGACGGTTACGAAACGGCGAAAAAGTTGAGGAAACGAGAAAAGGACGCTCGCCATACTTTTGTGATTGCTTTAACTGCTCACGCTATGCCGGGGGAACGAGAAAAGTGTCTAGCGGCGGGGATGGACGATTATCTCAGCAAACCTGTAGATTTAGATGCTTTGGCGACGGCGCTCAAAAAGTATGAAGCCCAAAATGCTCGCTTTGAAAATAAGTATGGAGTTAAAAGTATTAATTTGGAAACAAATTCTCCCTTAGTACCGAATTATACAGAAAATTTAGAAAAAGTGGAGGTTGTGGCGGTGCAGGAACCAAGGGCGATCGCGCTTCAAACTTGGCAACACGCAGACTGCGACGGACTGTTCGACAAAAACAGATTGCAGCAACTCGGACGAGTTAATATTAAATTGCCCGAGCGACTTTTACAAGCATTTGTGGGAAACGCGCAAGCTGATGTGGCTGCTGCCAAAATAGCCGTAGAAGCTAAAGATTGGCAAGCTGTGGAATACCAAGCTCACCGTCTCAAGGGAACTTCTGCCAATGTGGGAGTTGCTCTGATGTCGGATTTAGCTGCACAATTGGAGCATCAAGCGCGAGGCTTTCAATCTCAATCAGCAGCTTCGGGATTGTCAACTATTGAGGGGGTTGAGAACATATTAGTGAGTTTGTCCAGTCATTTAGCCCGAGTTCAAGAATTTGTGGAAACTCGAATGTTTGGTTAATATTTAAGTTGTTAAATGCGTCGGCGACTAGAGTTGGCGATTGAAATCGCCCCTACACAAACAATGTCCGCCTCCGCGGACTCAAGAAAATAAGGTAATTTTAACCGCACGGTCTAATTATCTTCAACCTGCGGAGGCAGGTTTTGTCTGTATAGACGCGGTTTCAACCGCCCGGTCTTCTGCGGAAGCAGGTTTTGTCTGTATAGACACGGTTTCAACCGCCCGGTCTTCTGCGGAAGCAGGTTTTGTCTGTATAGACACGGTTTCAACCAGTTTTTCCGAAAAAATCGATGAGTTTACCTATGACTTACGATACCGATACAAACCCTATTTTACACACCGATTCATTAGAAAATAATGGAGAATTGCTGACACCTTTGATGGCTTTTGCTCAGGAAATTTTATTGCATGAAAACGAGGCTATTTCTGAGCAAAATTCTGTAAATGCTGTGCCGTGCACGCCCGACGAAATAAATAATTTCTGTGTTGAAAGTCTGGTGATGAAAGTGGCTCGCTGCTGTCGGGAAAGTAAGATTGGTAAAAAATTACCGACGGCTTTTTACGTTCACATTTCGGCTTTGTCATCACTCAATCCTGTCCTCGGAATTTACGAAAATTGTGCCAGACGCAATATCGAAAATATTGATGAAGCAACTTTAGTTAAATTTTCGCTCCAGCAACCTAAAATATCTTATCTTTTTTACCCGGATTTCGATACAGACGCTCACCCTGCTTTACAAACCAGCATCCAAATTAATCTAGAAACAGGGGAAGTTAAATGTTTCGATTACAGCAACAGCGAAAATCCCCCGGTTTTGCACCGCAAGGAAACTTTTATAACAGCGGATTATCCCAATTACGAAAAGTTTGCTCGACTGACTCGCAGTGAGGAAGGATGGGGATTGCTTGACAATACAAGCGTTATCGGTACTCGCGAAGGTTGGCTCAAATATTTGGGATATTGCGGTGTAGAAATTCAAGATCATGCTGTTGTCGAACGTTTGAAACCGGAGAATAGCGAGTTATCAATTCCCAAGATTGAGCGTCACAAAGCTGCGATGGTGCGCAATTCTATTTCTAAACCTGTGCGTCTGGTTTTGGAATCCGATTTGTTTCTGGATGGGATGACTTTTTTTGATTACGGTTGCGGCTATGGCGGCGATGTTAAATATATTGCCCAAGAGGGTTATGTGGCGGCGGGTTGGGACCCTTACTATCAGCCGGAAAGTCCGCGAATTTGTGCGGATATTGTGAATATTGGTTATGTGATTAATGTGATTGAATCTTTGGGGGAACGCCGAGAATCTTTGCTGAATGCTTGGGAATTAACTAATAATTTATTGGTGGTGGCGGCTCAGGTTTTGATTGATGATAGCGATCGCGGTCAAATTGCTTATGGGGATGGGGTGATTACTTCTCGGAATACTTTTCAGAAGTATTACGAACAGGAAGAGTTGAAGGTTTATATTGACCAAGTTTTGAGTGTTGATGCGATTCCTGTGGCTTTGGGGATTTATTTTGTGTTTCGGGATGCGGCGGAGGCTGAAGGTTTTCGCGCTTCTCGGTTTCGATCGCGCTTATCGACTCCCAGAGTGCGATCGCAAGTCAAGCGCTTTGAGGATTACGCGGAAATGCTGGCTCCTTTGATGGCTTTTGTGAGCGATCGGGGGCGTCTTCCGGTGAAAGGCGAATTAGCGGAAGAAGCGCCGATTAAGCAGGAATTTCACAGTTTTAACCGCGCTTGGAGGGTGATTTTGCAAGCAACCGATGCGGATGATTGGGAGACAATCGCCGACAAGCGCCGCCAGGATTTGCTAGTATATCTCGCTCTCAACCGTTTGGGCTATTCCCTACAGAATGGCGACGCTTCACGGCCTTCGATGCGTCGGCTTCCGGCTCAAATCCGCAATGACATCAAGGGTTTGTTTGACAGTTATCAAAAAGCTTGCACTTTGGCAGATTTAATGCTATACAGTCTCAGCAAACCTGATATTGTGGCGGACTGTTGCGAAGATAGTGCGATCGGCTACAAACAACCCGGTTCCCTTTCAGTTCACGTCTCATTTTTAGCAGAACTCGACCCTTTACTCCGAGTCTACGAAGGCTGCGCTAACCGCACAATTGGCAGGCTTGACGGCGCTACAATTATCAAATTTCACGCTCGAAAACCTCAAATTTCCTATTTGTTTTATCCCGATTTTGACACTAACCCGCATCCAGCCCTTCACACTTCTATGCACATAGATTTGCGCGATCTTTCTGTCAGCTATCAAGATTATTCTGATGTGTACAATCCACCGCTTTTAGTTAGAAAAGAAGCTTTTGTTAGTCCTAGTTATCCGCATTATGAAAAATTTGCCAAACTCACCCGCCAAGAGGAAAAGTTAGGGATTCTTGATGGTGCCGCAGTTAGGAAGTATCGGGAATGGGTGCAGTGTTTGGAGGACAATTGCGTTAAAATTAAAGGTCATAAGTTATTTTGGCGATCGGATGCTGACCCGGAACGGTTGAAAATGTTGCAAAAAGCTGCCTCAGAACGCCAGCACAAAAAAATTGAGATTAATCCAGGAAAGATTGAAGAAATCGCAGAGGGTGCAGAGGATAGAAAAGAAGAGGGAGAGGAATAGTCATATCTTTAAGATAGGACGGTGTTCTAAGGTCGTTGGTAGGACGAGAACAGGTGATAAGCGTTTTCTTCCTGGTAGTATGTACAGATGTGCATACTATAATTGAGATGGCTTACCAATGGAATCCAGAGAAAGCAACAGCCAATCTTCGCAAACATGGTATCGACTTTGCTGATGCAGTATCGGTTTTCTCAGATGATCTGGCAATTACAATTCCAGATGAGCGTTTTGATGAAGAACGATTGGTCACGATTGGCATGGATGGCTTGGCCAGAGTTTTGGTTGTTGTTTACACATTGCGGGGTGATGAAATTCGACTTATTTCTGCCCGCAAAGCGACTAGGCAAGAGCGA
>JBDTEI010000051.1:0-13989 GCA_039922675.1 Microcoleus sp. | reverse complement strand
AAGCAGCTAGGACTTTCTACCCACCACGCCAGCCGTATGACTGCTGACGATGTTGCCAAGCTAGCCTCGTTTACCTATCACAATCACCCGGATATTTTCCGAGACGTGCTGGCCCAACAGCCAAGTTTGATGAAGTTTTTGGGCAATCCCGTTGTTGCGGGTATTTTGGGAATAGTTGCTGCTAAATGGCTCAACAGCCGCAAATAGTCTCGGATTCAGACAAGCTGAAAAGCTGCTCCTACGTGCAGCAAATAAAAGGACGATCGCCCGGGCGATCGTCCTTTTATCTTTTATATTAGCTCCGGTAAAATAACCATGATCACTCAATACGCGATTGTTAAGACTGTTTCAGAAATAAAATACTGTGAACAATATACACGGAGATTGCTTTCCTTCGGATCGCTTACGCTAACGCGAGTACGCTCGCAATGACAAAAAGCGCGAACCCAAGGCTATTCACTTATCTATACCGATCGCCAATTACTGATTATTGCTCAGATATAAACATAGCTGCACAGCAGTCAACTGCGGTACACCTGACACTCCGCAAAATTAAATGTAGGATTAAGTGTTGCCGTGAATCAGAAAAAAAGATGAACGTATCCACTATTTGGCGAAAACTCCGCAGCCAGCAAGCTTTCTGCTTCGCTGCACTGCTGGCAGCTTGCCTGGTATTTATCGGTTGTTCCCCCGCCCAGTCAGCGGCTGGCAATTCAGTCGATCCCAAGTTGAAAGAGCAAGTCTTACAGATTATTCGAGAAAACCCGCAAGCAATTTTAGACTCGGTACAAGCGTACCAGCAACAGCAGCAGCAGTCTCTCAAAGCAGCGCAGGAGTCATTTTTGCAGGCGATGAAAACCGATCCCAAATCTGCGATCGGGGATGCTCCCACCACTGGTGCCGCTGCGCAGAACATTGTACTTGTAGAATTCTCTGACTTTCAATGTCCGTTTTGCGCCCGCGCTTACAATAATGTCAAGCAGTTTATGGCAAAACACCAGGACAAAGTTACTTTAGCCTACAAGCATTTTCCCTTGAGTTCTATTCACCCTCAAGCGCTGCCAGCAGCTAAAGCAGCTTGGGCTGCCCAACAGCAGGGCAAATTCTGGGAATATTACAGTGCTTTGTTTGAAGGGCAGAAACAGTTAGACGAGCCATTCTACACCTCGATCGCCCAAAAGCTCAATCTCAAATTAGATAAATTCAACAGCGATCGCAACAGCCCCGCCGCCGAAGCCGCGATTCAGAAAGACGTGCAACTCGCTCAAAAACTTGGCATTGAAGGCACTCCCTTCTTTATTATGAACGGCAAAACTTTCTCCGGCGCAGTCGAGCTTTCTGAGATGGAAAGCATTCTCGCCAGTGTCTCCAAATAACAGGGAAATAGATACGAGAAAGTAAGTTTTTCGATCTTTTTAACTTTTGGGTTGGAATTTCAAGCCTGAGTCATTCAAGATACGTTCCCAGGCTAATCCTGGGAACAATAAAAAATTAATAAGTAGGTCAAAAGCCAGACCTAAAACTGCTGAAATTGCCAGGCTGAATTTATACAATTTTTCACAAATTATGCAATAAAAAAATATTTGATGGAGTGAAACGGAGGGTTGTTTATTCTACGCGATATGTAAGGTGCGTCGCTCTCTCGAAACAGTCGATTACATTTAGGGATGAGTCCGAAAGATGCACCCTACAAATACTGTTGCATCATTTTTCAACAATGGTATTAGGAACCGCTAAGTAGATGAGTAGGAAAATATGATGTAGGTCTGTCAGCAGCGAGTGAAACGAGCCTGAAACGTTAGCTTTCACAAGCTCTGATCAAAGCAATTCGCTTTCGGGCGTTGCTTAATCAGGGTATGAAATAAATAATTGAAAAATCCAGAAGCTTTGTCTACGCTGGTTTTTGTGAATTGCATATTTAGCATTTCATACCGTAAATCAGCACCGCCCGCTTTCGATGAGGTAGCTTTACATTCTGTTACACAATCTGATTAACTTGCCCATACCTACTTAAAGCTATATTTGCCAACAAATTTATAAGATTGGGAACAAATTGGCTCTAGGATTTGTCTTAGCGAACTTTAAGAATTATGGACTTACTGACAACCTAATTGTGTCATTCTAAGTCCTGATTCCGAGCGTTGCGACAGCTAAAAATCTCCAACTCTTGCAACACAATCGAGACTGTAGCCAGGATTGTTTGAGTTGCTCATAGCTTAATAACTCTATCTTGCCTTTGAGAGGCTTTGTCAGTCATAGCTAGTAGGTTTAACTGATGATTTTTCAATACTGATTTGAATTGTTTATGCAAGAAGATCGCCACCTTTGAGATCTATTTTCATTGCATCTACGAGGAAAATTAATCATGCAAAAAATTACACAGATAGTTTTCATCGATAATGGCGTTAATGGCGATCGAGTAGGCACTGCTGGCACTCCGATCAATCCGAATCTCGGAGCACTGGCAAATAACCGCGGCCCCACTCAGACTCACGCCTTACTGCCTGGAAGTCCGGCTATTGACACGGGTAACAGCGCGATCGCACCTACTACAGATCAGCGTAATTTACCCCGACCTTCTGGCAGCAGTGTTGACATCGGCGCGGTTGAAGTACAACCGATTGTCAGCATCACCGCGCCGGATAATTCAGCCTCAGAAAGCCCGATCGCTCCAGGCACTTTCCGCGTCAGCCGCAGTGATAGCACGATCGGTAATTTAACTGTAAATCTCGCGATCGATCCCAGCAGCACCGCCGTTGCTGCCGACTACACCCTCAGCAGTGCCTTTCCCGTGACTATTCCCAACGGGCAGAGCTTTGTGGATGTTACTCTGACTCCGGTTGATCACACAATACCCGAGTTGGCAGAAACGCTGCGACTGAACATGGCAAATGGAAATTATGCGATCGCACCGGCTGCCAGCAATGCTACGGTGACAATTGCAGCAAATGATGCGATTTCTTATGCGATCGCACTTGCAAATCCAGCCACAGGTTCCCTCACAGAATGCAATTCCGGCACCAAACCTGTCAGTTTCACCGTCACCCGCAGCGGCACGGCGGTAGCGAGTACAGTAGATTATGCGATCGCTGGCACTGCGACTAACGGCGCAGACGACAATAACATCAATTCTGCGGGGGCTAATACCGCCACAGGGACGATCGCCTTTGCCGCCAACGAAACTTCTAAAACTATCTCGCTTGATGTCTTGGGCGACACCCTAGTTGAACCTGACGAGACAATTACCGTCACCCTCAGCAACCCGAATCTGACCGCAGCGCCGGAAGCTCTACGGTAACAGCGAACACTGCGACTGTTATCATTTTTGCGGTGGTGCTGGGAATGATTGGAGGTAGTGGTAACGATCGATTTATCTTAGGTGTTGACCTCGGCAGCAAGACTATTTTAGACTTTCAACATGGCACAGATGCGATCGGCTTGATTGGTGGTTTAAACTTTTCGCAACTGAGCATTATTGCAGAAAATAATTCTACATTGCTCCGAGTTACCAGTTCCAATCAACTTTTAGCAACTCTCACCAATGTGCCAGCGGGGCTGATTAATAACGCTAGAAAACGGTTTACCAAACCTTTACGCTGAAGTGCCTGTATATTCCGAAGCACTCGTAGCCACCAAGAGTATAACGAGCCACTGAGACTAATGACACGCTACTTAATCTCTTAAGAAGCCCACACGCTCGACGGTCTTCCGTTCAGTGTGTGGAGTTGTCACTTGGCTAGTTCTTGGCTCAGTTAAGGATACCGTTCGCTTGAGGTTGCGGGTTACATCTTGATACTTTTACGACTTATATCATGTCCGGTCGATCGGCATAATATCCTGGTCGGGGCGGGTTTACTGAAACTCTGATTTTCATTAGAGATCTTGGCGAACCCACCCTTACAGAAATCGCGGTCAATTCATCGGACACGATCAAATTTTTGATTAGACAGCAGCCAACTCAGCAGTCGGGCGCTTGCTGTGGCGGATACCGTCGATCGCCTCTGCGTAATCCTTCGCCTTAAACACAGCAGAACCCGCGACGATCGCATTTGCGCCCGCTTCCAGAACCTGCCAAGTATTGTTCGCCTTCAAACCACCATCCACCTCAATCCAAGGATCGAGACCCTTCTCGTCGCACATTTTACGCAACTGGCGAATTTTCGGCAGCACAGCCGGGATAAAACTTTGACCGCCAAAGCCCGGGTTGACGCTCATAATCAGCACCAAATCGCAAAGTTCCAGCACGTACTCGATAAACTCTAGGGGTGTCGAAGGATTCAGCACCACACCAGCCTGCTTGCCCAATTCCCGAATTTGACCGAGGGTGCGGTGCAAGTGAGGCGAAGCATTGTGCTCGGCGTGAACGGAAATAATGTCAGCACCAGCCTTAGCAAAGTCCTCGACGTACTTCTCCGGCTCCACAATCATCAAGTGGACATCGATTATCTTGGTAGTAACGGGGCGAATTGCTTCGACAATCAGCGGCCCGATAGTAATATTAGGTACAAAGCGACCGTCCATCACATCTACGTGAATCCAGTCAGCCCCGGCTCGATCGACAGCCCGAATCTCTTCTCCGAGACGGCTAAAATCGGCGGATAATATTGATGGAGAAATAACGATCGGTTTTTGGGATTTGGTCATGGCTAGGTCTGTGTCTCCTGTCTCCTGTGCTGTATCCAGTTTATCAAAATACGGCGATCGGGGCTCAAAGTTGTGAATAATAGGTAGGGGCAGGTTTAGCCGAAAAATTTTGCATCTAACAAACAAGTTTTGTGCAAAACCTGCCCTGCTCTCCGAATTTTGGTTTACGATATAAATTTTCCGTCTAATAAATAACTTTTGTGCAAAACTAGACCTTCTACAAATTTTGAGTAGCAAATAGCGAATTATGAAAAATACAGATCCCTTAGACAATCCTGAACTCGATCGGGCAAGTCTGTTTGTACTAATGATCCCAGTCATCGGCTTTTTCCCCGCGCTGTGGAATCTTTACCGCCGTGAGGGCACTCCCGAACGCAAAGCCGTCAGCCGCTTGGCAATTGCCCTGGCATTTAGCTGGCTTTTAGGACATATTCTTTTAGAAGCTGGAGCGATTTCTGCGGAATCTCCGACACTTACCATGTTATTAATGAGTAGCCTGCTGACAACCAGCTATTTCATAGTCGCTCTGGGACTGATGGTTCGCCTCTGGAAGCGTCAACCGCTATGGTTGCCCGGAATTAGCCGCGTAGCCGAGCAAGTGGTCGGCAAACATTTATCATAATTTAGGGTTCTTTAAAGCCCCTACCCTATTGATTGAGTGCATTTTCCGCTTGATACTACATATTGCCACGATGTTTTTTTATTTTTGTTGTGTGTGAGGAAGCCAGTGCCAGCTCAGAAAACTCCTAATCAAGACCCTATCCAACAATCAACCGCTCAACCTGCAACCAAAAAATCGAACCAGCCGCATCGAGGCCGTTGGCTGGGGTTTGGTTTTGGTTTGGCTGGAGTAGCCATGCTATCAGCCACAGCCGGAGCGCTGCTAGCCGTTTCCCTTTCTAGAACGCCACTTCAGCAACAAAAGTTGACTCCTGAAGAAGCGGCGGTGTTTTCTCAAGGCGACATGGCAAAGCTCAGCATGAAAATGCCGGAGCTGACTCGCCCAGTTAATATTTTAGTTTTAGGACTTAAGGTTCTGACTTCAGACCTCGAAGGCCATCCCGATACAGAGAAGGGATACGATGTCTGGCAAAACTCTTTCAAGGGGTTAACCGATACTATGATGTTGTTGAGGTTTGACCCTCAAACTAAAAAAATAACCGTGCTTTCCATTCCGCGAGATACCCGCACCTATGTTGAAAATAGAGGTATCGCAAAAATCAACGAAGCTCTCTACTACGGCGGCCCGGCTTCGGCTGCGAAGGCAGTCAGCGGACTGCTCGGCGGCGTGGGAATTGACCGCTATGTCACAATCAATGTTCAATGCATCCAAAGTTTGGTAGATGCACTAGGTGGCATTACTCTTAATGTCCCAAAAGACATGAAGTATACGGATGAAAGCCAGCATTTATATATTGATTTAAAGGCTGGTAAGCAGCTTCTCAACGGCGAACAAATTGTGCAATATTTGCTTTACCGGCACGACGATTTGGGCGATATCGGGCGGGTGCAGCGGCAGCAATTGTTGATGCGGGATTTTGTGGAACAGGAAGTTAATGTTGGTTTGCTGGCTAAGATGCCGAAGATTTTATCCGTGATTCAGTCTCACATTGATACTAATTTGAGTATAGAAGAATTGGTGGCTTTGGCTGGTTTTGCTACTCAAACTGATCGCGCTGGCATAGAGATGTTGATGGTTCCCGGCAAATTCAGCACTTATCAGGAATACAAGGCAAGTTTTTGGTTGCCAGACCAAAATGCCATCGAAACTATGGTGGCAGAACATTTTGACTTCGGCCAAAATACTTGGAAAGTCGAGAATGCTGATGCGACTTTTCTGAAGGTGGCGATTCAAGATACTACGGGCGATCAATCGGCTGTTGAAGATTTTGTCAGGACTTTAACTCGGGCCGGCTATCGGAATGTTCAGGTTTCTAAAGCTTGGTCCCAACCGCTGGAAGTAACTACTCTAGTGGCTCAAGACGGCGACATTAAAGGTGCCCAAGCGGTTCGCCAGTCTATAGGTTTTGGGGATGTGGTGGTTGAGAGCACTGGTGCTTTGCAGTCGGACGTGACAGTCAGATTGGGTAAGGATTGGTTGAGTAAAAAAACTCAGTCTGGTCTGGGATTTTAAGTCTTTTTAAACTCACATCTGGCAGCATTCTCAAGAACAGGTAAGATGCCTGTTCCACAAAAAACTTGATATTAGACAAGATTGCAAAAATCTTCGAGTCATAGAGCAACCGCAGATATCGGGCAGATAAACACCGATTGACGCAGATGGTTTCAGGGTATTTTAGGATTTTTGCAAGAGGTCTATTCAAGATGCCCCAACAGGTAAGATGCCTGTTCCACAAAAAACTTGATGTGTTGTGGAACGGGCATCTTTCCCGTTCCTAAAAATGATGTAATGGAAGTAATCTACAATCTAAAATCTAAAATCGATTGACTGGCGCAAAATCGTAACCTGCACCGGATTGAGTATCAGGTACAATTTGCAAAAAAACTACTTTGCTGTTGCGATCGCCACTCGACAAAAATCTAATTTCCCCAGTAGCGCCGCTAACCTTAAAATCCGCACCAGCCAAAGTTTTAGCTAAGATCACCCGTCCCGCTTGACCGCTAGAAAAAGCAATTTTGCCGATCGAACTTCCCACGCGCAAAACCTGCACCGCATCGTAACTCATCGCCGTGCGCCAATTAACATCCGTTCCCCACAAATTTCTAGCTAAGAGTGCAAAATTTTGATTTTTACTATCAGCAAAATGCCAAGGAACAGAAATTACTGCTCCGTTCAAAGCCGCTCCACCTTGTTTTAATAAATCCGTATTGTAGAGAGCGTCGCCACCAATGATAGGCAAATTTTTTTCATTATTTCGAGCAATTTCTAAAGCATAATTCACTGTATCTGAATCAGGCAACAATACTAACACATCTGCTTCAATCCCATCCAGGTGCGCCGTAGAATTTGGTTCGGACAAATCTACTTCCTTAACAACTTGACCGCCTTCCAAAATCAAAGTAGTAGAAAAAGCTGTTTGCAGCGACTTGCTATAAGAACTTTTGGAATTGTAAAAAACCGCAGCCTTGCTTTTTTTCATGCTATTTAACATATAGCGAGCTAAAGCCGTACCTGTAAATTGGTCGCTCGGTATCGTCCTGAAAAAATAGTTCACGCCGTCGGCGCGCCTCGGAACCGTTGCTAATTCAATGCTTGTGCTCGTAGGTGCGATCGCCACCATTTGATTTTGACTGTAAATTGGAGCAACGGCGATCGAAGTTTTGCTGCTGCCGTGACCGACAACCGCTAAAATACTGCTATCTGCGATCAGACTGTTCGCAATAGCTTTCGCCCGATTTTCATCATTACCGTCATCAGCAATGACCACTTTTAAAGGCACTCCCGCCTTAATTGCTTCATCTTGAGCTTGAGCTATCCCGCGCAAGATTTCCGCCGCCCCGCTGAGATTGTCGCTAATCGGAACTACGGCGGCAATTTTCAGCGCTGGCGCAGTCCCGAGTCGAGCGTTATTCAGATAAATCAAAGTTTCTGGATCAGTGCGATCGATTTTCCAAGCCGCTTCTAGCTTATTTACCGCCGTTTTGAAGTCTTTGGTGGCGATCGCGCGAACTCCTGCTTGCTTGTCAGGAGTGGCGGTGCTAGGAAACAAAATGCGATCGCCCGCACTGATGTAACCACTGACATCTACAGGCGAAGAACTCTGACCATTGTCCGGCGCTACCCCCGGCAAAGGAGGTACTTTAGAAAGGCTAGGATTCAGGCTCCTCTCAGCTAAGTGTACTGCATCTTTTAGGATACTTATCAACTCATTTTTGAATAAAAAAGCACCAGCACCTAAAGCAATTAAAAACATCAAAAATATATAAACAATCCAGCTTTTTTTGCGGACAATTTGAGATTTAGCCGGCTGGTGACTGCTCGCCAAAGTAGCCGCTGTCGGCTCCTCCAAAGCCGCCAACATTTCCTGAGCAGTAGCAAACCGAGTTCGCGGGTGAAATCTAATCGCTTTATCCAGAACCGCCGCAAATCTGATACTCACCTGTGATGAGTGATTTTGCCAAAGCATCTCCCGAGTTTGAGGATCAGTTTCTAACTCCTGCGGCCACTTTCCAGTCAGTAAATAAATTGCCGTCAATCCCAAACTGTACAAATCGCTCGAATATTCTGGTCGGCCAGCGGCTTGTTCCGGGGACATAAATTGCGGCGTTCCAATGGAGATAGTTAGATTATGTCCCCCAGTAGTTACGGCTTGATTAATTGTTTCCTTAACTACGCCAAAATCTATCAGCACCGGTTCATCATCAGACTTGCGTAAAAGAATATTTTGCGGTTTAACATCTCGGTGAATAATCTGTTTTCCGTGGATATAATCCAAAACTGATAGCAGACTTCTGAGGATTTCCTTGACTTGCTCCTCGCTCATTTTGCCAACAACTTTTACTCGGTTGCTCAAGGTTTCGCCGTCTATCCATTCTAGGGCTAAGAAAAATAAACCGTTTTCCTCAAAGTGACCGTAGAGTTTGGGAATTTGAGAATGTCCTTCGCCCAACTTTTCCAAAACAGCAGCTTCTTGAGAAAAACGCTCTCGAACGCTTTGGTCAATGTCAGGATTATCAATCTGGGGTTTAAGCTGCTTAATCACGCAACATCGGTGCGAAGGCATTTGCGTGTCTTCGGCCAGCAATGTTAAGCCGAAACCTCCTTCTCCTAGCTGTTCAATTACCCGGTAGCGATTGTTTAAAAGTGGCTCAAATTCTTGGTTTGGTTCCGGCGGATGCAAAATTTCGCCGTTGATTTGCACCGGGCTTTCTACTGCTAAAATTCCATATTTGCCGCTCCCATTTGGTTCAGTATGAATTAGTGTTGATATATCGCCGTTGTCTTTTAACTTTCTCCTGAGTTCAACAATGCGAGCGACTATTATTTGCTCTTCGTCACCTGTTGGGGGACGTTTATACAGCACATTAAAAATAGCTGCCGGTTCTACATATTTGCCGTAGTGTTTGCTCAACAGCAGCAGCACGATATATTCTTCTTTGTTTAAGTCTATGCACTCTGAACCCAGCTTGACGGCGCGGGTTTTAGTATCGATGCTCAAGTTGTCCATATCGACCAATTTATTGGGAAGATAAAATCATAAAATTGCAATTAATTGGGAAGAGATCGAGTATAGCCTTTTTTTGGTAGATCAAGGTACAATAACCGCAGTGGGTAAACCACTGGACAGAAGATAAGACGGTGGTGGTCTTAAAAATTTTCAAGTTTCGTTAATAGCGATCGCCCACAGGTAAGCTCAGTATAAACGCTGTTTGACCTAGTATGGCAGCTTCTAGTTGAATATCGCCGCCGTGGGCTCGTGCAATTTCCCTTGCTAAACTTAGTCCCAATCCCGATCCTGCTATTTTTTGGATCTGATTGGAGTCGCCGCGATGGAATCGTTCAAAAATGCGATCGCGCTCGCTCAAAGAAATATCTTGAGAACTATTGACAATTTTCACAATTACTCTTTTTTCCTGACACTCAGCCTGTAACCTGAGCCAACCCTTCGGTAAATTATATTTAATGGCATTTCCAACCAAATTTTGCAAAACCTGCACCAGCAAATCGCGATCGCCCTGTATAAACAAATTGGGAGCAATTGCCATTTGCACATCTAAATGTGGTGCTAGCAGTTCCATATCTTCGGCAATTTCCGATAGCAAAGCCGACACATTCACCTCAACCAAATGTAAACCCATACGTCCGGCATCAGCTAGAGAAAGTAAGAGAAGTTTGCGGGTAATTTCACTCAATCGGCGCACTTCATCTAATAAATTACTCAGGGTTTGCTGTACCTGGGAACCTGATTCAACTTGATGCAAAGCCCGTTCTATTTCGCCTTGCAAAATTGCCAGCGGAGTCTTTAATTCGTGAGCAGCATCTCCACTAAAACGAGAAGCTTGTTGAAAACTTCGCTCCAGACGTTCTAACATCTGATTGAACACAAAAATTAATTCCACAAACTCTATATCCGTTGATCCGAGAGGGACGCGCCGATCTAGCCCTTGTACGGTAACATTGGAGATCGCCATCGTGAGTCGCCCAATTGGATACAGAATACTCCTCGATATCAACCACGCTCCACCGGCTACGAGTAAAAGCGCTATGGGAATAGAAATTAAAAAGATATTACCAATAGATGTCATTTCCAGATCGATAGCTTGCAAGTTAACAGCGATGGCTGCTTGAGTATTGCGAGAATTAATCGCGCCGATACGCCAAATTGCAGTGCTAGTATGCTGGGTTGCTAGCTTAGCTTTGATCGCTTGAGGAGGAGGGGGGCGATCTCTTGGAGGGGGGCGATCTGGTGGGGGTCTGCTTTCGGGCGGTGGAAATAAATTGCGATCGGGAGGTGGTGGATCTAGTGGATTTGGTGGAGGGGGAGGTTGTAATTCAAAATCAATTCTGCCAGGATTGGGAGGAGGTAGCGGCAACGATCGCCAGAGGGAATTCGCATCAAGTCCATCTGGCCACTGGCTGGATTTGTAGATTAAATTACCATCTATTTGAGTTACGAACAAAGCCACGGTTGTTTCGCCATTCATGCCCAAAAGTAATGGCAAAGAATCAGTATAAGCATCCCATTCTGGCGATCGCGGGCGAGTAGCGTGGAGTAACTGAGTTTCTATTTCAGCATCAAGACGCTTGACTTTAGCATCGTAAATCAACCACCACGAAACAACACCAAAGCCAATCAGAGCAATACTTGCCAGCACAGCAGACGATAGAGCAATGCGAAAGCGAAAAGATTGAAGTTTCATAAGACTTGCATAGCATTCAATCGCACATTCTTCTGTAAATTATCTGCGTTTATCTGTGTTAATCTGCCTGACATCTGCGGTTGACATCTTAATCAGAGATTTATGCAACTCAAGTCTGTGATGTTGAATCTGGTTTGCGAAACCGATAGCCAACACCCCGCACGCTCTCCACCCATCCCATACCGCCGATAGGTTCAATTTTCTTGCGAATGCGTTGAATGCAGACATCTACTACATTGGTATTTGGGTTAAAATCATAGCCCCAAATATGTTCGAGGATTTGAGTGCGGGTAAATACCCTACCGGGCGATCGCATTAGATATTCCAACAGATTAAACTCGCGGGTTGTGAGTTCGACTGTATGGCTATCGCAGGTAACTTCTCGGAGAATGCGATCGAGCTTAACGGGGCCAACACTCAGAATATTTTGCCCGCCGCCCGAAGCACGTCGCACTACAGCATGAAGGCGAGCAACTAACTCCTCAACAAAAAATGGTTTAGCTAAATAGTCATCAGCACCGAGATGTAAGCCTTCAATGCGATCGTCTAATTCATTGCGAGCCGTCAATAAAATCACAGGTACATTGCGGCCGGCCTTTCGCAGAAGTTTGAGAATAGATAATCCGTCTTTTCCCGGCCAAACAATATCAAGTACGATCGCATCGTACTGATTATCCATCGCCCGCTCGTAGCCATCGTTGCCATTATCGCAATAATCCACCACAAAGCCTTGTTCTTTCAAGCCAATACAAACAAAATTGGCGATTTTTGCTTCATCTTCAACGTATAGAACATTCATAGATTCACTAATATGATTGTGATTATACCGCGATTATTTATTCAATTTAATTACAAAATTGTAATCAATCCCCAGAGTCTCCCGTCATGTTTGGGTAGTTTGATGCTGCTATCCAGTTTTTAGCGGCAATTATAACTACCATGAAAAATCTTGTACTACTCGCATTACCTGCTACAGCCTTGCTGCTGGGATTGAGCAGCTTCACTTTGGGCGATCGAACTACAGTCAGTTTTAACATCCCGCTAGCCCAAAGCCAACCCGCGCCCGATCGACAGCGCAGACATCCGCCCCGTATAGATTTTGCCGCAGCGGCCAAACAATTAGGCATCACCGAAGCCAAATTAATCGAAGTTTTGGGACTACCAGCCAAACCGCCCGAACCGCCAACAGCAAATAATTCTCCGCCCTGTCTACCGCCTCCACCTCCTTTAGACATTCCCGGTGCGGCGAAAAAGTTGGGAGTAAGCGAAGCACAGTTAATCAAAATTTTGGGCATTCCACCGCGTCCACCGGGCGATCGCAATCTACCTGAGAATTCGGAAAAACGCTAATTTTTCCACATTACAAAATTGTAATCCTAGCACAGGGATAAATGTCATGTTGAACCAGCTTAATGATTGTATCGACTAACTCAAAGGCGATCGAGAATTCATTTCTTTAGCCTGACAACTGCTTCAAAATTAGAAAATTAATCGAGGTAATTACATCATGCCATCACTATTTCCCAATCCTAATTCAATCAATGCACCTGGTAATGTTTCTCCTCAAAACCAAGGTATACCGGGCAATCCTCCTCCTCAAAACCAGGGTGCACAACTTACCAATTCTGCTTTACCTCCTCAAAATCAAACTCCACCTACTCCACCAGCTAACAATATCAGCACCACAGCAGGAAACGACAACATTACTGGAGATAGTTTAGACAACCTAATTCTGGGTAGTAGTGGCAACGATACGATTAATGGAGGAACAGGTACGGATACTGTTAGCTATCTCGGCCTAGGTAACGCCATCACCCTCAAGGCTCAAGGAATTATCAGCAAAGGTGCAGCCGGTACAGATACCCTTCAGAATATCGAACACATTACAGCTCCCTTGGGACAGGTTAATACGATTGATGCTTCTACTGGTAGCGGCTCCGCTTCTATTAATGTAGATTTATCAGCGAATAGTTTGGTCGTTAACAATATACCTGGTCTTGGCACTCAGAATTTCACCGTAGACAATTTCGTTAATGTCACGGGTACGCCCAATGTAGATGTGATTACTGGCAATCACCTGGACAATTATTTAGTAGGAGGAGCGGGTAACGACACACTTTCGGGTGGGCGTGGTAATGATACCCTGATTGGAGTCAATCCATTGAGTGCGACACCAGGAAGTAATGAAACGGATGTACTGATTGGTGGTAAGGGTAGAGATGTTTTTGTGCTCGGTGATGCCGCAACTAGCTACTATCAAGGAACAGGAGTTGCACTGATTCAGGATTTCCAACAGGGAATCGATCGCATTCAGTTACACGGACAGCTCTCGGACTATAGTATTGTTGGTAATTCGATAAATTTGGCTGGTACTTCTGACCAAATTGCTGTAATTAAAGGCGGCTTTAACCGAGATAGTTTATTGTTTGTTTAAGCATTACGCGCCGAGACGAGAAAGACGAGAAAGACGAGAAAGACGAGAAAGACGAGAAAGACGAGAAAGACGAGAAAGACGAGAAAGAC
>JBDTEI010000050.1:0-3490 GCA_039922675.1 Microcoleus sp. | reverse complement strand
AAATGCGTGTAGTTCGCGATTTGGTCACGAAAAAGAATGTGAATAAAATTGCCGAACAAATTCGCAAAATGAAACGAATTTGGCTGGGAACGAGCATTGAAAAAGGGATGAATAGACGGCGGGATGCTGAAGCGGATTTAATCGAGGAAAGTGCTTAATCACAAATGAATAATGACTAATTTAATAACCATTGTAGGGTAGGCAAATATCTATTTTTAATAAAATTGGTTCGTAGTGAGGATTTTCGTCCGAGCGAAAAAGAAGGACTGAAGTCCTTACTACGAACCAATCTGTTTGAGCGTTCGGATTTTAGTCCGCGCGAAAAAGAAGGACTGAAGTCTTCACTACGAACTTTGTAAGTCTAATAATTAAAACTTTGAACTTGCAGCAGTACGCGGTGGTAGTACAACTTTCTTGGCTAAACCCAGCACTTGCAAAATTTGAATCGCCCACCAAGTCATGTCAATTTCCCACCATTTATATCCAGCTTTTGCTACATTCGGATAAGCGTGATGGTTGTTGTGCCAGCCTTCTCCGTAGGTGAGAATTGCTGCCCACCAAAGATTGCGAGAATTGTCTTGAGATTTGAACGTGCGGTAGCCTGTCATGTGGCTGGCAGAGTTGATTAACCAAGTGCTATGCCACAGCAAAACTGCCCTGAGAAATACGCCGTAAATCACAAATGACCAACCGCCAATTAGGTACAGCAAGATTCCTACAGGAATTTGCAAGATCAGAAAGTTGCGATCTAACCAGCGGTAAAATGGATCTTTAGCTAAATCTGGAGCGTATTTTTTGTAAGTTTCGTAATCAAAAAACTTTTGGTGCGGGTAAAATATCCACATCATGTGACTCCACCAAAAACCGCGCCGCGCGGAATAAGGATCTTGATCGTTATCTTCTGTATAAAGGTGATGCTGGCGGTGTCCGGAAACCCAAAAAATTGGCCCGCCTTGTAAGGCTAAAGCACCTATTGTGGCGATCGCATATTCTAGCCATTTAGGCACTTGGAAGCTACGATGAGTTAACATTCGGTGATATCCCAAGCAAATCCCAATGCTGCCAAACAGCCAGTGCAGAAATATCGCTACACCTAAAGCAGACCAAGAAAAAAACCAGGGGGCTAATAATGCTAAGCCGTGTATTGCCCCAAAAAATGCCGCAGTCGTCCAGTTAAATGCGATCGGCTGTTTGCCCTCAAGGGCAGTTTCGACGGAATTATAAGTCATGAAAGTCCTTATTTTAGATAACGGCGATCTGCTAACAAAACAACGATCGGCCTTCCCCTATACACTGGTTAAAACTGATGCTCGCGAAAGCATACCGTTAGAGGCGGATCAGAAAGTGCAAGTCTGACTTACATATTTAGCTTAACAGGCGTTTCCTTTTTATGCAAGTAGTGCTTGCAATTTATTTTATGGCCGCTCAACGGAATCCAACTCGGCAGCGTTTAATCGGTGCAGCGCTAGAGTTATTTGTCTCTCGGGGAGTTACCGAAACCACGACTAAGCAAATTGCAGAATTAGCTGAAGTTAATGAGGTAACGCTATTTCGGAATTTTGGTAGCAAGCACGGCTTGCTTTTGGCAGTCATTGAAGAGGCTGCCGTATTTACTAAGCTGGGTGAAAGTTTAGTCGATCGGACAAATCAGACTAGCAACATTCATGAAACGCTCAAAGACTACGCTATTGCGTGTTTACAGGCGCTGGAACGGGTTCCCGAAGTCGTGCGATCGGTGGTGGGCGAAGCAGGAAAGTACCCCGCAGAAAACCGCGCAGCGCTGGGTAGAGGCTTTACCGAGGCCAACCGCTACGCAGCAGAATATTTTACTGATGCGATCGATCGCGAGAAGTTGCACACGCATTTGAGCGCCGAAAAGCTTGTGAGTTTACTCAACGGAATGTTGGTGGGATATGCGGTGATTGAGTTTACTAGCGAATTTCACGAACTTTGGCAGGATCGGGAGGATTTTTTGGAAAATTTGGTCACGCTGTTTTTGCACGGGGCTGTATCGTCTTTTGATGAGGAGGAAGAAAAGGAGAATGTTAGTTTTTTGAGTGAGGATAGGAAGGTGGAAGCTGGGATTTGGCCTGCGTCTGGCGGATTTGCCGCCCAAATTCGGGACAGCCCGATCGCCCAGAATCAATTTGCTGTTAAATCGGAGTTGGCGACAAAAAAAACTGCTGGGGAAAATGTCTCGGATTTGTCGGCAAATTTAGTCGCTGCCATTTTGCAGCGGGCAAAAAAGCTGGGAATGCAAGAATATGCTTTAGCATACGTTTTGTTTGGATCGGGATTGAGTACAGATGAGATTGTTGGGTTGGGGCGATCGCACCACATCAGCGATTCTCACCAACAACTGCTGCAAGTCACCCAAGGTTTGGGGCGGCAAGTTCCCGTAAATCAATGGATTTTGGGCAAGCGCTACGGTTCTTATACTAACAATCCGCTAACTCAGTGGTTGAAAAGCCGCAAAGATAGCGAGTCAGCTTTGTTTTTGAATCGAACTGGAAAACCGCTATCGGAAAATGATTTAGTAGAGTTGTGGGAAGAGTTGATTGCGGGATTGGTTGGTGTTGAAGCAGAGGCGATCGCGATCGAGCAAACTCAACAAACCTGGTGCGTGGAGATGTTAATGCGGGGGATGAATTTGGAAGATATGCAAATATTGACTGGGTGGGATGTTGCTAAGTTGCAGCCTTACGTGCGGAGATCCAGGGAAAAAACTGCTTTGGAACAGGCGATTCGTCTCGATCGCAAATCCTAGACAAATCATAGTATTCAAATGCAAATATCAGAAAAATGGGAATCAGTTGGAAATTTAACTTGCCGATAATGTACTGTGTTGAGACAATATATGCTATCAAATTCGGTTAATTTCCCGTGATATCTGTAGGACACCGCAGTGCCGTTTCCCTACGCTGTGGCGAGACAAGATGTATTCTGAAATTCGGTTAATTACCCGTGATATTTGTAGGACACCGCAGTGCCGTGTCCTATCTTTTTTAGCCGTGTCCCTACCCTTTTTAGCCGTACCCCTACCCTTTTTAGCCGTGTTCCTACGTTGTTTTGCATTCTTTTCAACTGATTTAATCTGAAATATGAACACTCATCAACCTTCATTAACTAAACCCAAATTAAGAAAATCGCTCCTGAACACCCGCAAATCCCTATCAGTATCAGAATGGAAACAAAAAAGCGAGATCCTCTGCAACCACCTACAAAACTCGCCCCAATTCACAAAAGCAAAAACAATCCTCGCCTACTTTAGCTTTCGCCAAGAACCCGATTTAAGTCCCCTATTTCTAACTCCCCGCAAATGGGGGTTTCCCCGCTGTGTCGGCAAAGACTTATCCTGGCACATCTGGCAGCCCGGAGATGCTTTACATACTGGAGCTTACGGCATCCTAGAACCACAGCCTGATGCTCCAAAAATAGATTGCTCAGAAGTAGATTTAATCCTCATACCCGCCGTCGGTTGCGATGTTCG
>JBDTEI010000049.1:0-5879 GCA_039922675.1 Microcoleus sp. | reverse complement strand
CCGGAGGCAATCAACTACAAGCATTTCAAGACAGCGGTCAATATTGGGATGCTTGGAACATCGATCCGAATTATCAAAAACATCCATTGCCCGCACCGATACTCAAACAGATTTCTTGGGTAGAGCGAGGAGAAGTGCGGCAGAGTTTGCGCGTAGTTATGCAAATTGGTAAATCCGAGTTTCGCCAAGATTATATAGTAGAAATAGGTTCGCCGCTGCTGAAAATCAAGACAGTTGTAGATTGGCAAGAAACTCACGTGTTAGTGAAAACAGCCTTCGGGTTAAGTGTCGAAGCAGACTTTGCAACTTGCGAAATTCCCGGCGGCGCGATCGCACGCACAACCAAACCCCAGACACCCACAGAAAAAGCCAAATGGGAACTACCGATTTTGCGCTGGACTGATATCAGCAACGACGGTTTTGGAGTGAGTTTGCTAAACGATTGTAAATACGGTTGCGACATTCAACCAAATCAAATTCGACTAACTTTGCTTAGAGGTTCGACTTGGCCGGATGAACAAGCAGATGTAGGAGTTTCGGAATTTACTTGTGCAGTCTATCCCCACGCTGGAAATTGGCAGGATGCAGGCACTGTTCATCAGGGATACGAGTTAAATTTGCCACTCCTAGTAAAAGTGTTGCCCAAGTTGGGGGAAAATCAAAATAAGAGTTTACCCGCAGTTGGCAAATTCTTGGATTTGTCCGCTAAAAATTTAATTTTGATGGCGTTTAAACAGTCGGAAGATGATGCTAATCTGTGGATTTTGCGGTGTTGCGAATCCGACGGGAAAGAAGCTGTGTTAGAGTTGGATAGCGATTTAGGATTGGAGATTTTAGAGTCAGTCGATTTGCTAGAAAGACCTGCAAATTTGTCTGAATCGGGAAGTTTTAAGATAGAACCTTGGAAAATCGCTAGTTTTGCTGTGGTTAACAAACCGCTCTCGTAGCGTTAGACGAAGCCGCGCGATAGCACTGTAGTACGAGAAACAATGCCGAGAGAATACTACTGCCAAAAGTAACGGCTGCTAAAATGTCCAAAGGAACATGAGTGAAGCGAGTTAAAAACTTCAAGGCTAGTTGAAAAAACCCGAGGCTTCCAAGGCTAAATTAACGACTATCATTCCTCACAAAAAAACGATCGATCGTACTAGGGTCGATCGCCCGGTTCAGCAGTTTTCAGGCCTCCTACTCCCCAAAGCCACTGCAAAAGCTGACCCAACAATTGCGATCGCCGCCCGGTTCATCCGCAGCCCCGGCAAATATCCCAAACCGAAACCTAAGTCAGTCAGTCCCAACAGTAGATATTTGAATGTTATCATAGATACTTAAAACCATTGATTGCCGATTTTTTCCATTGTCGAGGATACTACAAGTACACAGGGGGTAATTGCAGTTAAGACTGCTGACACCGCAACTATCGGGAAATAAAACCCGCACGCAGACAGTCCACCCACTACAGCAACCGCTAAGACGGTTAGGATGTTCTTAATTGCTAAAACCCTTGTGGTTGATTACAACGAAAGGTCTTCCGTCTTCCGTCTTCCTTCGGTCAACGATCAACTGTCAACGATCAACTGTCAACTCTTCCTTCCTTCTTCCTTCTATCCTTTACATCGGTTACATCCCGTACATTGCTCGTTGCCGAACTTTCTGCTATACAAACAAACATAGGGTTTGCATGGAAAGCAAAAACCAGCGCGTTAGACAAGCTGTAATTTTGTAACAATTTGTAATTTTTTCAAATAACAGGCTAAATTTAGTTTCACAAGAAAGTTAGATTCCAGAAAGTAAAATTAATTACAGTCGAGTTAAGCTAAAAGTGTTTGCTAAAAAAAATCATTCAAGCAACCCAGAAACCAACAATTCTCACTCGACAGACACGGGCGATGATCTCGCGGTCATGAAAGTTTCGTCCAACAAACAAGTCGAACAGGATTGGTATCGAACTCTCTACGATAATTTTCCGGGCATTTACTTCGTTCTAGACGCTTTGGGAAGAGTTTTTTCGCTCAATCAATTCGGCGAGTCTCGCCTCGCCTATAGGTCGCAGGAATTAATTTGTCATTCAATTTTTAATATATTTTACTGCCAAGATCAAGGGAAAATGCAGGCAGAATTTGCTAGATTGGCACACCAGAAAAACGATACGCCAACTCCAAATGTCGCCTGTTGGGAAGGCTACTTGACTTGTAAAGACGGCAAGATTATCTGGGTAAAAGCAACGGCGCGCGCTTTGCCTGGGGTAGACTGGAAAATAGAGGAAAATACCGAGGGTCGCTCAGTTGCCAATTTCCAACTGCCGGCTGTATTGTTAGTTTGCGAAGAAATTAAGGCCACTCCGCCGATTGTAGCGCCGCCAAACTCTCGGGACAATTGGCGCAGTTCGACTTTGGCGATCGCCAAATTAGCCAAAAGTCAACTTAAGGAACGCAACAATATAGAAGAATTCATACGCGAAGTCACAGAAACCGCTATCAGTATTGTCAACTGCGAGCGAGCCAGTATTTGGCTGTACGGGGAAGACAAAACGCAGCTTCACTGCATTGACTTTTACGAACAAAATACGAAACTCCATTCCGTACAAATAATCATCACAGCAGCCGACTGTCCGGCATATTTTCAAGCCTTAAAATCTGCCAACTATATCGCAACGGTGGCAGCAGAAAATGACCCAAGAACGCAAGAACTCGCCAGTCTTTATTTTGCCGATCGGGGTACGACTTCCCTGTTAAACGTACCGATTTTGCTGGCAGGTCAAAGGTTGGGAATAGTCAGCGCCGAACGCCTGGGTTCCGGCAGCGAGTGGACGGAAGAAGAACACGAATTAACTAAAATATTAGCAGAGTTTGTATCGTCAAGTTTGTCAGCTAGCGAAAACTTTAAGTCAGAAGCAATGCGGCGCGAACAGCAGCAAAAAATGCTGAGTCAATACTACGATAAACTTGAAGAAAGAGTAGAAAAACGCACTGGAGAACTGAAGAAATCTAACAACAAGCTACAAAAAGAAATAATTAAAAGAAGACAAGTAGAAGCAGAAATGCGCCGGCAGCACCAAGAACAGCAAATTATTTTTGATTCCCTGCCGGCGATGATTTGGTACAAAGATACGGAAAGCCGCCTGCTGCGAATTAATGAAGCCGCCGCTGCATTGAGAGGTTTGCCCGCAAATCAACTAGAAGGAAAATCTTTTTATGAAATCTATCCAGACGAAGCAGAGCAATATTATTTAGAAGATTTGGAAGTAATCAATTCCGGTGTTCCCAAACTGGGAAAAGTCGAACTGCTGCCAACGGCCTCCGGTCAAAAATGCTGGGTGCGGACAGATACATTACCTTACCGCGACGAATCAGGTCAAGTAGCCGGTGTAATCGTGTTTGCAGTAGATATCACCGACTTAATGCGAGTTGAAAAAGAACTGCGAGAACATCGCGCTCGCCTCGCCGAAAAACTGGAGAAACGCACTGCTATGTACAGGCAGGCAATGACCGCTTTGTACTCGACCAATACGCAAATGCAACAGCTAATTAACAATAGCTATTCAGCCGAAAATGGTAGTAGCACAGCAGCACCGAGCTTGCTCGAATCCGAAGCTTATTTTGAGGCAGTTGCTGTCGCTGACCGCGACACAATTTTGAGCGTCAGCAGCAATTTTGCCAAGCTGTTCGGTTACGAACCTGGGGAAATGGCGGGCATGAGCTTGCTGGAATTGCTGTCGCCGAAATCCTACAAACAGGCGCCACAAATGATTTCCGCAGCCAGCAATACAGTCTACGAAACGATTTTTCTCCGGCGGGACGGTACTGCTTTTCCCGCAGACGTGCGCAGCAAATTCGTAGTCTGCGAAGGTCGTTTGGTGCAGGTGAAGGCAGTGCGAGACCTCACGGAACGCAAATTAATCGCAGTAGAATTAGAACGATCGCGCTCTTTGTTGCACGCTACCCTGGAAGCAACGGCAGATGGCATTCTCGCCGTTACTAATGCTGGAGAACTGATTAGTTTTAACGAAAAGTTAATCCAAATGTGGGGAATTCATGAAGATGTTAGAAACTCGATGGATAGAACTGTGCGGCTGACATTTCTAAGCAAGCAAGTTAGAGATCCGAGGGCTTTTTGGCAGAGAGTTAAAGAAATTTATAACGATGCGGAGTCAAACGGCTGCGATATTCTCGATTTTAAAGACGGCCGGACTTTTGAACGCTACACGCAGCCGATTCGAGTCGGACAAAATATTATTGGCAGGGTGTGGCGCTTCCGCGATATTACTTCTCGCGAAAAGGTGACGGCAATGTTAGGAGATTCTCAACGGCGCTTTCGAGCAATTTTTGATTCTTCGTTTCAATTTGTCAGCTTGTTGAAACCGGACGGCACTCTGCTGGAAGCTAACCAAACTTCTTTAGATTTCGCGGGAATTAAGCTGCGGGATGTGGTAAACCGCCCGTTTTGGCAGGGGCCGTGGTGGGGAGTTTCTCCGGAAGTTCAGGAACAGTTGCAAGAGGCGATTTATCGATCGGCAAAAGGTGAATTTGTCCGCTATGAAGTGGAATTTAAAGGTGCAAACCGGACGGCAACTATTGATTTTTCTCTCAAACCGGTGGCTGATGAAAGCGGTAAAATTGTCTTGCTGCTGCCGGAAGGTCGAGATATTACTGAAAGCAAGCAGGCGCAAGTCGCCCTGCGGCAGCAAATAGAACGGGAACGCCTGATCGCGCAGATTCAATCGCGCATCCGTTCTTCTCTGGATATCCAAGATATTCTCAACACTACAGTAGCTGAAGTGCGGGAGTTTTTGGCAACCGATCGCGTGATTATTTTCCGCTTCCGGCCCGATTGGAACGGAGATGTAGTGGTGGAGTCTGTTGGGGAAGAATGGATGCCGCTGATGGGGATGGAAATTGAGGATTGTTGTTTTGCCAATACTTACATCGGACAGTATTTAAAGGGCAGGATTCGTGCCATAGAGGACATTCACGCTTCTAATTTTGCTGAGTGCCACATCAATTTTTTGGCAGGTTGTCAGGTGAAAGCAAATTTGGTCGTGCCCATCGTGCAACAGGGAATCGAAAACCGCAACGGCAATGCTTCTTGTCAAGTGCCGAAGCTGTGGGGTTTGCTGATTGCCCACCACTGTTCGGCACCCCGCCAGTGGCAGCAGTTTGACATGGATTTGCTGAGTCAGTTGGCTACTCAAGTGGCGATCGGGATCGAACAATCTTTACTTTACCAGCAGTTAGCTGCTGCTAACCAGCGGTTGGACGGGTTGGCGAATTTGGACAGTCTGACTCAGCTAGCTAACCGTCGTCGGTTTGACGAGGTGATTAATCGGGAATGGGAGCAGTCGAGCACTGCGGAACCGCTATCTTTGATCATGTGCGATATAGACTGTTTTAAACTTTATAACGACAATTACGGCCACCAAGCCGGGGATGCTTGTTTGCAACAAGTGGCGAGGGCGATCGGGGATGCTTGCACGAACGCACCCGCAGAACGCATTTATTTGGCTGCTAGGTACGGCGGCGAGGAATTTGGGGTAATTTTGCCAAATACGGATATCGCGACCGCACAGGCTATTGCGGAGGGAATTCGGCAGCGCATCAAAGCTCTAGCAATTCCCCACCTCAAGTCGGTTGTCAGCGATTGCGTGACTCTCAGCATGGGGGTGGCGACGATTGCTGAAGGTCAAAATTCGCCGAAAATGCTGATTGAAGCTGCTGATAAGGCGCTGTATCAAGCTAAGTCTGGCGGGCGCGATCGAGTGGTGATTTCACCATATTAGTCAGTTGTCAGTTGTCAGTTGTCATCAGTCATCAGAGGAGTTACTAAAAAAGCGATCGCCCAACCGGCATAAGGTCAGGGCGATCGCGGTACTATGAATCAGCATT